>CAYGMR010000336.1:593-6244 GCA_964350725.1 uncultured Ardenticatenaceae bacterium
CGTTGTCGGGAAATCATCTTCTAACCTCCATAATTTCACTACGGAGAGCGCAGAGACAATTGAGTAAATCTCTATGCTCACTGTGGATCAAAAATCAAACACTTAAGTAATCGGCAACAAGCTTTCAAAATTAAATTTGGACGGTCAGTTACCGATTCCCTCACCTGGATAAACCAGAAAAAATCTGCATAAGCTTTCTGCGCAGGCGAGCAACTATAACATGATTGTCAATGCGCGAAAAGAAAAGGAATCTCTTAACACAACTCGTTACTTTTTCATGCTATAATTTTATGATAATTGGCAACGCGTTCAATCATCTTCTGCCAATTACACAATCCAGTTGATTATTATCTGGAATTTATGAAAGGCAAGCATATGAGCGGTGAATGCATCCTGATAATAGATGACAGCCGAGAAATTGTTAAGCATCTTACTGAACAAGTACTAGCTAAGCATAGCTACGAAGTTCAACATGCTTACAATGGAAAGTCTGGATTAGACTTGATCCAATCCATAAATCCAGACCTGGTCTTGCTCGATTATAATTTACCTGAAATGACCGGTGTAGATGTGCTGCGCGTTTTGGCGCGTGAGGGTAATACTGTGCCGGTTATTCTGATGAGTGGCTATGGGTCAGAGTTAAGTGCCATTGAAGCGTTTCGTTTGGGTGCCAAAGATTATTTGATTAAGCCATTCACAACTGAAGAGGTGTTAGAAACGATTGATAACGCTCTGTTGGCACAGCGTCTTTTACATGACAAGACTAAATTAGCTGACCAGCTGCGGCATACAAAAGCGGCCATGAGCCGGCAAGCTCAAGAGATGGAGGCGTTGTTAAAAATTGGCACAACGATTATCGCCTTGACAACGGCCGATACGGTTTTGCACCATCTGTTAGATACAGCTATCGTTTTGACTGCGGCACAAGGCAGCATTATCTGGCTGCCGCAGGACGACAGCGCACATTTTTCGACTTATCAGAAATTGACTCATCCAAATTCATCTATAAAAATGCGTACGCGTACGCATTCTGCATTGGAAGCTCAAGCAAAACGGGTCATGGAACAAAAACGGCCGTTACGTGAATCGAATCTTGCGCCGCCAGGAATCAGTGTTGGCCCAGCGTTGTTTGCCAGGGCAGTGTTACACGTCCCCTTAAACGTAGGCGAAATCACAACGGGTGTCTTAACGGTTTTTCACTTAAATACGATGAGTTCATTCAGTAAACGGGACGAATATCAATTAACTGTTTTGGCGAATTTTGCTGCTATCGCGCTTGACAATGCACGCCGCTTCGAGGCGATCATGGCTGCTGCAACCGACAACAATCACAAAGGCTGCGTTCACAAATAAATTTTGAATCTGGGAACGTAGCCACAGAGTAAAGCCCCATTTTATGACACATTTCACACAATCTATTGAGTTGCTGCTGGAACCGCTTTTGCGCATTCATGCCAACATTCGGGATGCGGTGGTGGCAGCCTGCGAAAACACAAATTTGGAAGCATTAACGGCCGTTGCCCACGAAGCGGAAGGTGACACCATTTATGCCATTGACCGCATCAGTGAAACCCGTTTAATCGAGCTGTTCACCCAAGAAATCGCCCCACATGTGCCCATCATCCTGATAGGTGAAGGTTTGCCAGATGGCGAAATCGTTTTACCACAGGGCACAGCTCCTGAAGATGCAGTCTGGCGTATCATTGTAGATCCAATCGATGGCACACGCGGTTTGATGTACCAAAAACGTCCTGGCTGGATTTTGACAGGTGTGGCTCCTAATTTAGGGCCAGAAACCAGCTTACAACATATTGGCTTAGCTGTTCAAACTGAAATCCCATTAGTGAAACAGCATTTATCGGATGTTTTGTGGGCAATTCGGGGTCAAGGGGCAACGGCCGTTCGCCATAATCGTTTAACTGGAGAAGCGCAACCTTTGGTGTTACGGCCGTCGCAAGCCCGTACAATCGCCCACGGTTTTGCCATGATCGCGCGCTTTTTCCCCAGCGCGCGTGATGAATTGGCTGCCATCGATGAGGAGATCGTACTGGCTGCTTTAGGTCCCGTGCAGCCTGGTAAAGCACATTGTTTTGAAGACCAATATATTTGCAGCGGCGGCCAGTTGTATGAAATGATGGTAGGGCATGATCGTTTTGTGGCAGATATACGGCCGTTGCTCGAACAACATTTAGCACAACAAGGTTTAGCGTTGGGCATCTGCTGCCATCCGTATGATTTATGTACCGAGCTCATCGCCCACGAAAGCGGCCTGATTGTTTGTGATCCACAAGGGCAACCAGTCAATTCGCGTCTAAACGTCAGTGAAGATGTCACCTGGGTCGCCTATGCCAATGCCCACATCCGCGCCCAAATCGAACCGCTTTTGCAAGCGGCTTTGCAGCGGCGGGGTTGGATAAGATGACTACAACGGATGAAGAAAGGAACGGATATAATTTATTGCTTTCTCCATGCGTGCGTTTAGTAACAATTTTTGCCAACGGGCCGCCGGTAATAGAACAGTTAAAATCCGTTATAATCCCTATCCGCTGTAGCCATTGTGTAATCATGATTTCGTGAGTAAAATCCCACACTATGAAATTAGGAATTATTGGCCTGCCAAGCGCAGGTAAAACGACGATTTTTAACGCCTTAACCAAAGGCAATGCCCCCACCGGACAAAGTATGGGAGGGCGTTTTGATGTATTAACGGCCGTTGTCGATGTCCAAGACGAACGTGTCGATATTTTGTGCGCGATGTTTAAGCCCAATAAGACCACCTACGCACGCATCACCTATACGGATGTGGCTGGCTTGCAAAAAGGAGCCAATGAAAGCGGTGGCCTCAGTGGTGAACTGCTCAATCATTTGTCAGGCCTGGATGGTTTTGTGCATGTGGTACGTGCCTTCGAGAGCGCCGTCGTGCCCCATCCCGATGGCAGTGTGGATGCAGCACGCGATTTAGCCGACCTCGACACGGAATTCTTGCTCAACGACATGGGCATTGTCGAGCGACGCATTCAAAAGTTGGAAGAAGGGCTGGCGCGTAATGCATTTCCAGACAAGAAAGTTGCCCAGGCAGAACTGGCTTTATTCGAGGATTTGAATACGGCGTTGTCAGAGGAACGGCCGCTGCGCGAATTCCCGCTCACTGACGAACAAGAAAAATCCTTGCGTGGGTTTGGTCTGCTAACCCTCAAACCGAAAGTCGTCATCTTCAACATCGGCGACGACCAAGATGAAATCACGCTCGACTACAAACATAAACTCACCGTCGTCACCAATCTGCGCGGCAAGCTCGAAATGGAACTGGCGCAGCTCAGTGCCGAAGGGGACGAAGAATCGCTGGCAATGTTCATGGAAGAGTATGGCGTGGCTGAATTGAGCCTCGATCGTGTGATTCGCTTGAGTTATGATCTGATGGGCTTGCAATCATTTTTCACAGTAGGTGAAGATGAAGTACGCGCTTGGACGGTGAAGGCGGGCGCAACGGCCGTTGAGGCAGCCGGTGTCATCCATACGGATTTGATGAAAGGGTTCATCCGTGCCGAAACGGTCGCTTACGACGATTTAATCGCCGCTGGCAGTCTGCCCGCCGCCCGCACAGCTGGCAAACTGCGCCAGGAAGGCAAAACCTATATCGTGCAAAACGGCGATGTGATTAATGTGAAGTTTAATTTGTAGGTGATTTAAGCGGTGGTGATAATAGTTGCGAGAAGGAAACGGCCGTATTGGCCGTTCATATTCAAAACGACAGCTTGAGCAGGGTCCACGTGGATGAAGAAAGGGTGCTTACGCACTTTCATCTGCTGTTCGCATAAGGGGCAGTAGGTAAAGCGGGCATCAATATACGGGTTGAGGAAAAAGGTGTATTTGGGTGGTAGTTTGCCTAAACGGGCTTGTTTCTTTGCAACTATACAGCCTCTCTGGCTGTGGCCGGTGTCCTCACCGCGACACTATCCGGCTCGGTCAGGAGACACGGCCGGAGCACCTGAATAGTCACGTTTCTTTTTAGTCATAGATTTTGTGTTTCTCCGCCCGACACAAAAAATGCTTACGCCCTGGCGATAATCACCGAGGCCGCAAGCGCAGGCATATAAAAATCAACGGCCGTATCCGCCACCAAACCTCCCAAAATCCGCAGCAAAACTATCTGAATCATCCAGGCTCCCATAACTTGTTTTGACAATCCTTAACAAATACCAAACCCATCAAACAAACGGATTTAAAATCGTTAAACCTCGAATGATACGGCCGTCTTGCATATCTTCACTGATTAAAGTCTTGCAGTTTGATTCGATCGCAGCTGTAACAATGAATGTGTCATAAAACGAGTAACCAGTTTCAGCTTTTATTAACAGTGCCCGGTCATAAAATGAGCCTGAGGGATAATGTTGGCATAAAGGCAACAAAATGTTTTTCAAGTAATCTTGTGAGTCTGATATGCTGAAAGGACGCTTGAATTTTCTTAAAGCCACATTCAAGAATTCTTGTACAATTTGTGTACTGATTATACCTCTTCGTGTTTCTAGTCCAGCCCGCACCAACTGCCGGGCAATCTGTTGTTTTTCAGGGGCTGTGGCGTCAAAAGTATATACAAAGATATTGGTATCAAGGAAAAATAGACCAGAGAGATCAGCGACGCTCATTCATTTCCTCGCGGCTAAAGTGACCGCCTGCTTGTATATGATCAAAACGCCCCATAAGCTCATCGTACCGCTCAGGTGCATTTGCTTGGGCAATATAACGCGTTAGCCATTCACGAAACAATTGATTAAGGGTTGTTTTTTCGCTTGCTGCAATCCATCTAGCTTGTTGTATTAAAGCTTCATCTGCAGAAAGCGTGATGTTTTTTCTCATGTAAACAGTGTACACGAAAATAGTGCAGTGTCAATGTGTTGGATATTAATTTCCCAGCACAATCCCAAAATCAAACGCCCCTACGCGCTCACCACAACCATCGGCCGCACCGACCAGATAATACGCATTTTGCGCCGGATCACCCAACACAGTTTCAACATAGATCCAACCACTGCTCTCGCCAAAACCGATTTGCGTACCATCATTGGCATAGGGTTCATCGACCATACGGTAAACATCAAACAGTGCACCGCCCGGCCAGGTAAATTGGACACCGCCATTGAGGCTGGCCGTCACAGTGGGTGTGGCACAATCAGGTGTCCAGAAGCCGCTGGCAAGGGTGTAGCCGCTGCCACTGACATCACCGACAGCAGGTTGACCGGCTGTACCTTCCAGTTCAAAATCACCCCCGCTGCTTTCACCGCCGCTACCGACCATAACCGACTTGATGATTTCAAAATCTCCGCCGCTTTGTCCCCAGGCTGGCCAGACCAACAGGAGCAAGAGAAAGCTGGATAAGCCGCTGAGCGCCAACCATTTCCTTGTTTTACTTTGTGAAAATCTCATCATCCACTCCTCAATCGCCCAGCGTCACATTACCCAGCGGCGCGCGTAGAATGGAAGGTTTGTCATAAATACCAGTCGCAGCGTAAACGCCGGGTTGAATCCATAACACATTGTTATTAGGCATGGCCCCCATAGCCGTGGAAAAGGAAGGCTGTGGATTCGGAAATGTCCCTAAAAAGATGCCTGTATGTGTACCATCCACAAAATACCAATTATTTTCGGGATAT
>CAYGMR010000336.1:6254-6584 GCA_964350725.1 uncultured Ardenticatenaceae bacterium
CTCAAATGGTCGCGTTGACCAATGGCTCCTTGCCAGGTTGTGTAGTTAGGCGGCAGCACCGTGATAGACGTAAAAAGACAGGCACAGCTTGTATCTGGTAGACATTCAAAAGCAAATGCGCATTCTCCATAATGCATAATTGAATCAAAATCGTAGGTGAGGGCATCCGGCAAACCATAAATTGTTTTGGGATAGGGGGATGCATCCGTTGCTACCGTGAAATTATTCCATTTGGCTGGATCAATATTGGTGAAGTTGATTTGTACAAACTCGTCACTGTCAATGCGGGATTGCTCATGCACCAATCCGAGCGCATGCCCTAGTTCATGG
>CAYGMR010000337.1:0-6554 GCA_964350725.1 uncultured Ardenticatenaceae bacterium
CACCAGACCAAGTGCCCCTTGTGCCGTGGCAGCCAGAAAAACGCCTGCTGCAAGGGCGACAAGTGCCGCTACTTCCCAATTCGGCTGCTCGATCAAATCAAAAGCACGCCCAATTAAAATCTGAATAGCAGAATAGGCGAAATTGTTTAATGCTGCCGCTAAAATGACCGTTATCGGCAGCCAGGGATAGCGAATGACGTGCGAGACGATCCAGCGCACGGGGCCTGTTCGGTTGTATTGATGTTCACTTTCGAGTTTAAATTCGCGCATAACGCTGTGATACCTCGTCGATTTAACCCTTTTATATTTGTCGGGAATTATCTAGTATAACCGATTTTTTTAACTTTTCAGAACAAATGTTTAGAATTTTAACATAGGTTTCTGCTTATGAACATGAAGGAAGTTTTTTAGTACGTGAGTGCTATTGCTTTTTATTGGCGAGCTTACAATAATACATATGGATTGTTTGTAATGACGCAAATCGCAGAAACTTGTGTAAGGATTGTTATGTTGTTTCTCTGCGAAATAATGGAGGCCTTAATGGATTTTAGAAAAAATGTAGTTGTATTGTTAATGACCGGTGTGCTTATAATTGCTGGGATAACCTTGGCTCAGGTGACTAAACCTGTGGAAGCTGGTGCTAATTCTGTAGCCCAAGCAACACCATCACAATTGCAGTATTGGTTCCCGATTATGTTTGTTGATGCAAGTGCCTCAATGGCGACACCCACACCGCCTCCGGTGGGGACTGAGACGAGTGTGCCAACTGAAACAAGCATACCAACAGCAACAACGGATCCCTGTGTGCCAGCGCCAGCCAACGCATTGGCAAATCCTGGTTTTGAAGATGGCGTGACGCCATGGCGTTTTTATGCCAGCGGTAATGGCAGCTTTATCACCACAGAACCAGCCTATCAATGCACTGCCTCCGCACGCGTTGAAATTGTGTCTAGCGGGGATATTGTGCAATTATACCAGTCAGATGTTGCCTTGAAACCGAATACACAATATCGTCTGCAATTTGCTGCTTATTCAACGACAAGTGAGGATGTGCGTGTTGATTTGTTGCAACATGAATCTCCATATGCGAATTATGGCCTGGCACAATCTTTTGATTTATCAACTGCTTGGCAAGTGTTTAGTTATGAATTTGTGACGAGTGGATTTGATGTTGAGGTGGCCGACGGCCGTTTCCGTTTCTGGATGGGCGGTGCGAGCAGCGGGTCTGTTTTTTGGTTTGATGCGGTCAGCCTTGAGGAAATCCCCGCTGGCCCAACAGCGACAGCAACGCAGACAGGTACCCCCACAGCTACAGCAACGCAGACGAATACGCCCACAATTACCCCAACACCCAGTATCACGCCTACGTCTTCCCCAACCTCCCCGGCAACAAATACAGCGACACCCGCTCCGGTTACACCAACCTCCACCGCTGAGCCGCCAACATCCACACCCATTGCGCCACCGACAGCGACGGCCACGCCTCCAGTTGGCGGCGGGCCCGAACTGTTGGTTTTTGATTGGAATGAACCTGTCGAACAATGGCATCATGGTTTCCCTTGGGATAACCCACCCATGCCGTCCGCGAATGGCAACTGGACATCGCCTATCAATTATGCAGCTGGCACACTGCATTTCCGCGCCGAAATTTATAGCCAGCCCGTAGCACAGAATAACATGATGCAGTTCTGTATCTGGCAATACAACAATGTGCTCGAAAATTGCAGCGGCCTGGCTTTAGTAACGGGGACACCCGGTAACGTCGTCACCTGGTCGCAAGGTGTACAAGATTTATGGAAGAAAGACGACAATTCAATTGATTGGGTCAATCCACGCGACCGTTACGGCGCGGTTATCAAGAACAGCGCAGGGCTGCCTGTCAGTGACTTTTTGGGTTGGAACTGGAACGGCGAAGACCCGTATGAATGGTATCCTCTAAATATGCGTTTTACTGTGATTGTTGTTGCGCCAGGCAGAAGTTTTTCTGGTTGGGACAATTATATTTCAAAGTAAGTTGATTTCCATGTAACAATGTCAGGGAATTCAAATGGTTAATTCTCTAAATCCTTTGAATCCCTGACACTTTTAAGGACGACAAATGCTTTTAACACAGGCGCGACGTATTGCCATTATTGATCTTGGCTCCAATACGGCACGTCTCATCGTGATGAGTTCGGTCTCCGGGTATGCATATCATCTTGACGATGAAATTCGTGAGGTGGTGCGCTTGCGCCAAGGGATGTCAGCCACGGGTCTGAGTGTGGAGGCTATCAGACGTGCCTTCTTCACACTGCGTTTGTTTAAGCGTTTTTGCGATAGTTCAGATGTCGATGAAATCATTGCCACCGCAACCAGTGCTGTACGTGAGGCACGCAATGGGCCACAATTTGTCGAGAAGGTTGCACAAGAAATTGGCATTACCCTCAATATCTTGGAGGGCGAGAGTGAAGCATTTTATGGGGTGCTGGGTGTCTTGAATGAAGTGCCGATGACGAATGGGATCGTTGTTGATATTGGTGGTGGCAGTGCGCAGGTTTCAGAAGTAAACGGCCGTCGTTTCAAACAAGGCCAGGCGTTGACATTGGGCGCGTTGGCGCTGACAGAACGCTTTGTCAAACATGATCCAATCACGCCAACCGAATATAAAGCTGTTAAAAACGAGATTGAACGCCAACTTGATAGTCTTCTATGGTTTAAGAAATTAGAAAAAGGGGATATGCCAGTAGTCGGATTGGGCGGTACGATCCGTAACCTCGCTCGCATGGCGATGGCACGTAGTGATTACCCATTGGATACGCTGCATGGTTATATGTTAACGCGGGCGGATTTGGCCGAAAATGTGCGCTTGCTGCGTGAACTGCCTTTGAACAAAAGGCGTAAGTTGGCTGGCTTGAACAGCGACCGTGCCGACATTATTTTGCCCGGCGCGATGGTCATCCAAACAATTTTGGAACGCCTGGATGCAGATGTGGTCACGATTTCGGTGAATGGGCTGCGTGAGGGGCTGTTTCTTGAGCATTTTTGGCAACATTTGTCTTACCCAGTCGTGACTGATATTCGACGGTTCAGTGTGTTGAATATGGCGCGAATTTATGCTTACCAGAAAGCGCATGCGCGTCAGGTACGCTATCTGGCGGGGCGTTTGTTTGATCAATTGGGGCGTTTGCATGGCTACGGCCGTTACGAAAAAGAGCTTCTCGATGCCGCTGCCCTGTTACATGATTTAGGCACAATCGTCGAATATTATGACCATCACAAACATTCCCAAATGTTGATCGTCAATCGTGGTTTACCCGGCTATACACCACGCGAAACCGCGTTAATCGCCTTGCTCACACGTTACCATCGCAAAGGCAAACCACGCACCCATAATTTTGAAAACGTTTTACAAGATGATGACAAAATACGCCTCGTGCGTCTCTCCGCGATATTGCGTTTGGCGGAGTTTTTGGAACGCGGCCGTAACGCCAATGTAGACGATGTGACCGCCTTCTGGGACGACGAGACGCTGCGTCTGACATTGGTTGCAGACGACTATCCCGCTGTAGAAATTTGGGAAGCGGAAAAACAAGCCGTTGCTTTGATGGAGGCAGCTTTTGACCGCAAGGTTGTTTTGGAAAGTACGGCCGCACCTGAAACGTTGTTGCTAAATGGGGCAGATGAATAAGAATACCTGTCGCGAACTAACATTATCTTGAGCAGGCCAATAACCATAGAAAAAATAGGTATAATATCCTCGAATATTTCACAACCATTGTTGTGAATTCGATCTTGAATTGGAATTAGAAGTTGAAGCAGGAGTGCTGGAACTCGATGGCCGTGGCGAAGGCGTACAATTACCCATTTCTGCACATTCACGATGTCCAACTGATGAATCTACCCAATTGCGAATTGTACCAACGGGCGTCGTAGCTGTAGCTGTTGCTGTGAGCGGCCGTAACAGCATGGGGCTGTGTGCTGCTGTAGGTGTAACTGCTGCCATTGTAGTTGGTAATGTTGCCAATGGCATTGTAAGCATAAGTGTGGCTGTATTGTCCCGTACCCACGGCCGTTGTATTGGCGCTGGTGAGGCGGTTGAGCCAATCGTAGCCAAAGTTCTGCATTTGACCGTTGTTGACAGCATCAGTAATGCTAGTCACATTGCTGGCATCATCATAACCATAGCTCAGGTTCTGCACAGTGATTGTTCCGTTGCCATTGGTGACTTGTTTTTGTTGCAGACGCAATGTGCCGGATTCGTAGCTGTAGCTGCTTGCAGCGCCATTGCTGCCTGTGTCCAGACGCAGCGTGGCGACCTGCCCACTGGGTTGGTAGGTCGCACTGTCAAGGAAGTGGGTGTTGTCCAGCCCCGAAATGACCTGACTGATTTGGCCAACGCTGTTGAAATGGTTGGTAACTATCTCGCCCAAGCCGCCACTGACGATGCTCCATTATTGTTTAAAATATGGTTTTTCATTCAACTTCAATACATGCCATAGGCTCCTTGAAAAGATCATAAAAGGCATCCAAATCCAAACCAGTTGTAACTGGCCATGATTCTTGTTCATAGGTTTCAAGATTGGGCATAATTCCACGTATTGTTTCGGATTGTTCAGGGGGATATAGTACCAGGTTGATAAAATCAATTTGCTCAAAGTTTGAACAAATTGATTTACTGCCATCTTCCATGGTTTTTGGGAGAATTGTATAATATATTTCTACTCCAAGATGTTCATAGGCAATTCCCAAAAGATGATAAGGTGAATTGCCAATAGGGAGAAACCGTACATGCGTAGGCGGCCCCAATCGCATAAGGATTTCGGAAACACCATATTGCTGCCAGTCTTGTATAAACTTGTTCCGAAAATCACCGTACCCGTAACCTCCGCCAATGTTAATTAATTGTATCAAATTATTATTGAGCTCAAGTCGCAACAATACATCAATAGCTCGATTAGAGTTATCAATACGTGGATATCCTAATCCCAGGCTTGCCTCTTTACCATCAAAGGTAACCACCCAGTTATCTATTCCCTGAGAGGCAAAATGATCTCTCCCCTCTTGTACAGTCGTTTGGCCAGGTGTGATTCCCCACCAACAAGGCAACATACAGCCGCCATTGTCCGCCATCAGTGAACTTAAAAGGTCTCCTTCATCTTCCACAGATAATGTCGGTAGAGGTGTAATAGTTGGTGTTGAGGTTGTCGGCGGCTCTTCTGTGAAAAAAAGGATTGGCAGTGACGTACTGGTCGATGTTAGTGTCACAGTAAGCAATTCTGTTGCCAGTATTGCTGGCGTAGGGGTATCTGTCAATGATATAGGGTTAACCGTGCTTGATTTGCTTAGTCTCGTAGAGATTTCTGTTATTGTGACGGTAGATACCGGCGCTATGATGGTCAAATCAGCATCATTGTTGTTCTCTTCTACGGTAGCGTTTGTGCATCCAATCAATAAGATGGCACAAAGCGAACACAGCCAAATGATATGTGTTAGCTTTTTAGGTGTGGGCATGATTGGTACCTTTTCCTGTCAGCGATTATGGGATATTGCGAGCCAAATCCAATTTGACATGCCTGTTTCCATCCAGTTGTATCTAGCTGTACCATAAATGGTAAGTGCAAAATCGTTGTTTACCCAGTTTGCTCCCATATCAGCAAAATCTTCGCCTACCGAAAAATCGTTCCAACTATTACGATATGGTGTTCTTCCTCCGCTTAAGTTTGTCTTATAGCCAAGCTCACTTCTCTTTATGTTTCCGCTGGGAGAAATCTGCTGTCCACCTACTACAATTGGGTTTGCAGCTAAATCACGATATGGTTGACCTAACGTTCCCCCTGACGGAACGGCATTACCATTGAAATCGTGCATAAGTTCGTGATTCACCCACATGTAATTGCCTTCTATATTACCTATAGCATTAGCATATACAGTGATAAAATCTGTGCCTGTACGCTCACCATAACATCCACTGCCACATGTAGCCTCTGTCCGATAAAAAGTGACTGCTTGACCATGAACCATGAGAAAAGCTTCTCTTCCAGAAACAGGTTGATAAGCCCCTTCTTGACCCGTTTGTCGCCATAGACGTGCATTTCTTTGGTTAATAACTCTTGCATACTCGTCTCCCTGTTTCAGCGCAGCTGTATTCAGTGTTTGTCTCTCCGCACGCGAATATAACGGGGTTCCTGCTGCACCGTTGAGATGAACGAGTTCGGGAGGCAACGAGGGATTGGTAGTTTGTGTTCCACACGCACCACCACGAGTGGAACATCGACTTAGAACATGACCTGTGGGATCAATATAACGTAGAGGGTTGTTATGGACATAGCTTAAGCGATTAAAACTTTGGGGGTTGACAGGAAAGGGTATAAGAGTATCTGCACTGATGAATCTGCCTAACTGCGCATCATACCAACGAGCATTGTAGTAGCTTAAGCCCTCGCCACCTGGCAGGCTAGATTCATGGTATTGACCAGTGAAGCGTTTGGTTGTCAAATCAGAAAATGCGGTTCCGCGATTGCCACCAAAGGGATAGTAGTATTCTTGCTTGGCTACTGTGCCATTCTGGTTAAGCA
>CAYGMR010000338.1:0-5068 GCA_964350725.1 uncultured Ardenticatenaceae bacterium
ATTGCGGGGGCCATATCGAGGCCTCGCTGCTGAACATGCTGAATATGGAGACCGGCGAAATCTTCGCCGAAGCTGGCGATGGGGTAATCGGTATCTAAAACTTCGGCCACAGACCAGGAGCCATCGGCTTCTGGGAACAAACGCCAGAAAGTGCCCTGGCAAAAATCAGAGAAGAAATAATTACCGTAGAGTTCCAGGAACTGCTCCCCACGATAGACGTAACCGCCAGTGATTGAACAACCATCTTCGCGGCCAAATTCGTGAATGGGCATGACCAGGCCGCTGTCATCACATGTTTCCTGGTTGAAACAATGGGTGCCTTCCATAATATTCCAGCCATAATTTTCACCACCGCTGCTCGTCGCTGGTTGAAAATCAATCTCTTCCCACAAGTTTTGACCGACATCTGCGATAAATAAATTCTCAGTTAAGCGATCAAAACTGAAGCGCCACGGGTTCCGTAGTCCCCAAGCCCAAATTTCATTGCGGTTATCATCTTCGGTGATGAAAGGGTTATCTGCCGGAATGGCGTATTGTCCGGGGACATGGTCGATATCTAGCCGCAAGATGGTTCCTAGCAGTGTGGTGGGGTCCTGTCCAGCCTGGAGGGGGTCGTTGGCACTACCGCCATCGCCCACACCGACATACAGATAGCCATTGGGTCCGAACGCAATTTGTCCGCCGTTATGATTGGGGTAGGGTTGATCGATGGTGAGCAGCACGATTTCACTGTCGCTGTCGGCCAGATTAGGATTGTCGGCACTGACTTTGAACTCGGAAATATGGGTGTGGCCATCGAGATTGGTGTAGTTGACAAAGAAACGGCCGTTATCCACATAATTTGGGTGAAATGCCAATCCCAACAACCCTTGTTCCAATTCAACCGAATCGACACGCGCTGTTAGGTCGAGGAATGGTTCAGGCAACAGTTCCCCATTTTCATAGATGCGGATACGACCGGGCTGTTCAAGAATGAAAAGCCGCTCGTCAAAAGCATGGGTGAGATAAAGCGGTCTTTCTAGCCCTTCAGTTATGATGGGGGCGAGTGTGATGCTGTTAACGGCCGTTTCTGGAATGGGCGTGTTCGTCGGTGTGGGTGTAATCGTTGGTGTCAGCGTCGGCGCATCGGTTGGCAATGGAGTAGGTGTTGGTGGTGGCGTTGACGTATGTGTGGGCAGTGGTGTGTCAGTCGCCTTCACAATTTGGGGTGTTACTACAGCAGTAGAAGTAGGTAGTGGTGTAGGCGCGGCTGCCGTACAGGCGGCCAGGCTCCAAACCAAACCAATCAAGAAAAGTGTCACAATTTTATTCATAAGCGGGATTATAGATCAAAAAATGGCCGAGTAGAAATAAACCTTCACCGGCCATTTAGAGTTAATCTATATGGTTGAAATTATTATGCTCGATCTTCTAGTAAAACAAATTCCAGATTTTCGCGCCCAACATAGTTTGCTTTAGGACGAATGAGGCGGTTATCAGCTAATTGTTCTAACACATGTGATGTCCAACCGGCTACACGGCTCATCGCAAATAGACAAGTGAACTGGTCTACCGGAATGCCGACCATATACAGCACAACGGCCGAATAATAATCGACATTGGCAAACAAATTGCGGTCGATGAAATATTGGTCTGCACGTGCCAGTTGCTCGATTTCACTGGCGATTTCATACCATTCACCTTGACCACTGCTTTCTGCGAGGGTTTCTGCCATCGGCCTAAGAATTTTGGCGCGTGGATCTTCAACCTTATAAACGCGATGGCCGATGCCCATAATGCGTTTCCGACTGGCGAGTGACTCGTTGAACCAGACTTCAACATCGCCACGTTGTGCTGCATCGATGAATTGTTCCATCGCTTTCTGATTTGCGCCGCCGTGCGATGCGCCTTTGAGTGTGCCCAAACCAGTGGTGATAGCAGAATACATGTCAGCCAATGTGCCTGTTGTGACACGCGCGGCAAATGTAGAGGCATTAAAGCCATGATCCGCGAGTAACACCAAATAGGCATCGACAGCCCGCACAGCATCAGGATTCGGTTCGTTGCCATTCAACATATAGAGGAAATTAGCCGCATGACCCAGATCATTGCGTGGCGCAATGGGGGTTGTGTTGTTGCGGATGTGTTCCCAGGCAGCGACGATTGTGGGCATAACGGCCGTTAAGGTTAATGCTTTACGTTGCGCTGCTGGCAAGCTGATGTCGTCGGCGGTTGGGTCGATGGTGCCCAAGAAGCTAACTACAGTCCGCAACACGGCCATCGGGTGCGCTTCATGCGGCATTTCGCGCATAATGGTGAGTGCGGCCGCAGGCAGGGTGCGTTTAGAGACCAAAGCAGCTTGGAAAGCATCCAACTGGTGTTGGTTGGGCAAATCCCCATTCCAAAGCAAATAGACAACTTCTTCAAAACTAACATTAGGACCGAGATCCGCGATACTGTAGCCGCGATAAATCAATTCCCCATTGATGCCGTCGACACGGCTGAGGGATGAATCGGCAGCGGTGATACCCGCTAATCCTTTTGTTGATGTACTCATTTTCCTTACTCCTGACTCCTGTTGGTAGTGCAAGGCACCGGGTGTAACCTGTTGGATTGACCAGACATTATTATCCTGTGCCATGCATTGCTTGTTAGATTCTATTCAGCTTCCGCATTGCGCAAGCGCGCGCCGTATTGTGCTTCATAATATTTCTTAAATTCGCCACTTTTGATTTTACGCCACCACCATTCATTAGCAGCATACCATTTGGCGGTTTTAATAATTGCTTCTTCGGCACTGTGGCGTGGTTGCCAACCTAATGCTTTGATTTTGCTAATGTCAAGACTGTAACGGCGATCGTGGCCAGGACGGTCGGCAACATGTTGCAACAAGTCGTGGGGTCGGTCGAGTGTTTTTAGCAATATTTCGACCATTGTCAGGTTTTCCATATCTAGACCCGTGCCGATATTATAAACTTCGCCGAGTTCGCCTTTGTGTAATACCAGGTCGATGGCTTCACAATGATCGATCACATATTGATATTCGCGGGTTTGACGGCCGTCGCCATAAACGGGTAATTTTTCATAATCGATGGCATTGGTGGCAAAGAGCGGCACGACCTTTTCGGGATATTGGAAGGGGCCGATATTGTTGCTGCCGCGCGTGATGGTTACGGGCAGTCCATAGGTGACAAAATATGCATTCACCATCAAATCAGCCCCCGCTTTACTGGCGGCATAAGGACTGCGTGGTTCAAGATTGTCGGTTTCTTTGCTGGAACGGCCGTAGGGAATATGCCCATAAACTTCATCTGTTGAAATCTGATGAAAACGTTCCAGGTTAAACTTACGTGCTGCTTCTAAAAGTACATACGTGCCGTAAACGCTCGTTTGAATGAAGGCATCTGGATCCATAATCGAGCGATCTACATGCGTCTCGGCGGCAAAGTTAACGATCGTGTCGATGTCGTATTTTGAAATTGTGGCTGCTACAGTTTCCGCATCACAAATATCAGCTTTTACAAAGTGATAACGTGGCTCATCCGATACGTCTAATAAATTGTCGCGATTGCCTGCATACGTCAATTTGTCATAGACAATGATGTTGTATTCGGGATATTTTTGCAGCATATAAATAACAAAGTTGGAGCCGATAAAGCCAGCACCACCTGTTACGAGAATGTTTTTCACGAGTTCGCCTCTCAATTGGTAATTATTCAGGTCATTCCCTCATCTTCATGAGAGCAGGCTCTGTGTAAGCAGAAATCCACACATATGGGTATCTATCTTCGTCGCTAGTAGTCCATTAAACAAAGTTTGACGGATAGTTGTAGAACGATTTGGCAAATCGTTCCGCTGCGATTTGCCAAATCGCGCTACTTGCAACCCGAAAAAAGAACATTGACGAACTACTAGGAGCAGTTTAGAGATACCTGAACAGTTACCTTGATTGTAAAATAGTCTGTTTGATGGGTCGGATAAATTTTATCCCAAGGGGGGCTTTCGTCAATGACAATGGCTCGCTTGTTTAGCAACGATTTATATGCGCTGCGTCATGACTGCACTATTTGATTTCGCATGACAAATGCGTCGATCAGTTGGCGGGCGATACTGGCTGGTGGTGGAACCATCGGCAGATTGTCGGCACTGAACCAGTTAGCATCATCTAATTCATCTTCTTCAAGCTGAATTTTGCCAGCGGCATATTCACAGGTAAAGGCTACCATGAGTGAATTGGGGAAGGGCCATGATTGACTGCCAAAATAACACAGATTTTTGATTTCTAGACTAACCTCTTCCATGATTTCGCGGCGTACACAATCTTCCAGTGATTCGCCTGGTTCGACAAAACCGGCCAACACCGAATAAAAGCCAAATGGGTGGCGGTTGTTATGAGCCAGTAGGAGTTGTGTGCCGTTATTATCAGGCAACGGCCGTTCAATGCTCACAATGATCGCGGGCGAAATGCGTGGGTAAGTGGTTAAACCACACTGCGGACATTTTTTGGCGCGTTCATGTGAAAGTTGCTCAACCGGGACGCCACAGCGGCCACAAAATTGATGCGTGCGATCCCAATCCACAATTTGCACGGCGCGTCCTGCTAGGCTCAACAAAGTGTCATCAATACGTGTGAACAGACGGCGCAGTCCTAAGAACGCCATGCCTTCAGGTGCGGCCGTTTCTGCAGCCACTTCTCCACAGAAACAATGAATATGCTGGTCTCCTTCTTTCAAGCAGCCAAGATATTGTGAATGGATGAGCGGCAGTTTTGTAGAATCGGGAGCTTGCCATTTAGGAAGTTGAGCTTGCGCATCTAAATCATAGACGAGAAGGCCAAAGCCATTAAAAATGAACCAGTAGGCAGGTGTCGTTAAGCTTGGTGGCGGGGTCGTGCTTGGAATGAAATTTGTTTTTGGCATCAAGGGTAATTTCCTGGTGTGGGGGTAGGGGTGGGGGTATCATTTCCCGGATACCCGCCGCCGCCAGGTGTGCCTGGGGGGGCTGTTGGCAAAGGTGGCGGGAGTTCTGGTGTGAGGGTTGCTGCGCCGCCTTCGGGCGTATTTGTGGCTGTTCCGTTAACGGCCGTTGC
>CAYGMR010000338.1:5168-6553 GCA_964350725.1 uncultured Ardenticatenaceae bacterium
ATTTGTTCACCATCAGCACCGATCAACGGGTTAGGCTGCATAATCATAGTGACGTGTAAATACCATCTTGAACCGCGTGCAGGCCCTTTGCCACAACCTAAAGGGCCGTCATATAAACGCCAATAACCACGTACGGTCATTGGTGTTCCGGGCGCTAAAAGTTTGACAATACGTTCGTAACCAACCGCGTCTAGTTGTAGGTCTTCGGCGATGAGCGCCCAACGAATGAGTGGTCCGCTATAACGCGCACAATCTGGCGCGACTTGTGGCGTATAGGCTCCACTGACTTCGATGAGTTGATCGACATAGGCATAGGGATCATTGTTTAGGTCAGTAAAATTGACAAGTATGGCTTGTGGTGTGCCAATTTGGTTGTTGGGAGTCGGGGAAGGCAACAACGGGAATAGGGCATTGTTGCTCTCGCTGTTAAAAAGGCGCACAAAAAAGAACACAAGCAAAATGATAGCGATGACGCTGACAATGCCAATGATTATGCGATTGTAGTTGTGTCGAAAGACATTATTTTGTGTCGTCATCGTGTCAAAAATTTAGGTAAGCGTGTGCCTTTGTGGTAAATCCACCATTCCACTAGCAGGATGATTAAGGCAATTGTGGCTAACCACGGCCAGAATTCGTATTGGCCGATGGTGGCATCTTCTACGGCCGTATCCACCAGTTCCTGTCCAATTCGCAAACTTTCAACCGGCTGCAAGTTGGATTCGGTCGCCGAAAACAGGTTAACTGCAAATTGTCCAACCGTTCGTGTCTCGTTATCATCTGTACCAGGTGCAACGGTCACGGTGTAAATACCGGGCTGATTGGCTGCGGTATAAAGCATATCGTCGCTGCCAACCCTTGCAGTCCAACTTTCATTGTTGGGAGCTGTAATTGAAACGGCCGTTGTACCCGCATCCGGTGAAAGTGTGACTGTTTCGCCTGGTTGTACAGCGGTAGGCAGATCAAAAGCGCCACCTGGGCTGAGCCAGCTCGTAATATTAGCGATTAATAGTGGAAATGCAATTTGCAGCGGCAGGTCAGATTCGCGTAGATCAAAGTTGAGCGCGGCGATCCGTTGACCGTTTTGCTCACCAGCGATTAACAACGGTCCATCAACTGTCTCCACCAGATTCTCTGCCCACGGAGCGGTAATGGCTTGTGCTGTCTGGATGTGAATGTTGCTCCAATCGACATAGGTTAGCAATGGTGAATCAGCTAAACGCACGGCAGTCGTGTCGGAAAACGTGCCGTTAACTTTAATCAAATCTTCATTGCCGCCTGGCTGTGGATTGATAATAAGCATATCGGTGTTCGGGATTGGATTGGGCAAAGGCGTGCTGTCGAAAATGATAAAATTGTAATCTTCAGCATTGAAATCACTGTCAGGG
>CAYGMR010000339.1:0-302 GCA_964350725.1 uncultured Ardenticatenaceae bacterium
CGCACCTTGGGACGCGGTGCCGGCAATGTAAACGCTCCCCATCTCCCGCTTGTCTCGCCCACAACGGCAATATCCAACACGTGGACGAGACAGACGGGAGACAAAATTCTGGTGAATTGCCAGCGTCTCTCCCGTCTATCCCGCCCCTACCAGGGTGTTGTTACCAAGGTATTGTTTTGTTAATCTGGTTTTTCCATGTTGGCAACAGCACCAAAGGCAGGACGTGGCACGCCGTTGATATCGATAATGCTGTAAGGCACGGGATCATCTGTAGGCCCGCCACCTTTGTTGCCAAAATCATA
>CAYGMR010000339.1:323-6552 GCA_964350725.1 uncultured Ardenticatenaceae bacterium
GGCCCACCCAAATTCAGTCACGCATAGTTTTTTGTCGGGGTCGTAGGCCTTGATCTTTTCTGCGTACGTATCAAGCGTGGTTTTGAAACTCCATAAATGGTATGGATTATCAAATGGACCACGGAAAACGGCCGTTTGTGCTTCAGGGTTTGTGGGGGCTTCTTCGGCCGTGACATCGGGAGGGATATTGTAGCCATTGTGATGAGCGCCGACACAGTCGGCATAGTCTAACAAACCCGCCGCCAGAGCACGATCTAACCATTCAAAATCATCCGCCCAACTGATCCAATCGCCAGGACCCGTGGGTGAAAGCGCACCACTAATGACAATGATATTAGGATCGTGGGCTTTGATGGTTTCATTGGCAACTTTCAAAAATTGCACGTAATCCTCGGGATTGACACCATTGGGTGTTGCCCATTCGCGGTCTAAATTCATTTCGTTCCACACCTCGATAGCCGCGATTTTGCCATCGTAACGTGTGAGCAGTTCTTCCAGGAATTTAGCGAATTCGGCGTAATCATCGGGGGGGCCATTTTCGCCGCCAGCTGCACGCGTCCATTCCGGTGCACCAACAATGCTGAGCATCAAGTTGAGATCATTGTTATACGCTTCATCCACAACAGCATCATAGAAGAACCATTGGGCTGCATCAGGTGAGGGATGGATTGCCCACCATTGCACCTGAGCTTTGACCCAATCTAGTCCCAATTGTTCTTTGACAGCACGCATAGTTTGGCCGGAATCACCCACGGTGGCGTTGCCATGAACCTGTGTGCCATAGCCAAATTTGTCGGCTGGCCAGGGGCCTTTGGGTTCGGGCATAGCTTCTTCTGCAGGCGGTGCAGTTTCTTCTGTGGTTTCACCCGTGGACGGTTCGCTTTCTTGTGTTGTTTCGTCGATTTCTGCGACGATGGGAGGGGGCAAGGTGGCGTCGGGTGGTGTTGTGGGCTCTACGGCCGTTTCCCCCGCAACACCGTCACCTTCAACAGCCTCTTCCGGAGCTGAATCGCCACCACATGCAGCCAACAACAATATCAAAATTAAAGCGATCAAACTCAAACGTTTTGTACTCATCGAATTTATCCTTATTGATCCAGGAGTGTGTCGGAAATCTGCATACTATTTAGGACTTTTCCGACAGTCTGCTAGTCAATTTATTGACCCATGACCTGGCGTAAAGTTTCACAGGAGGGACAACTGCCATCTGGACGAATCATAGCAAACCCGGCCTGTGGGTCATCACCCCATTGCGTGAAATCTACATTAAAGATAATTGCCATACGTACTCTGCCGCTGTTAGCTGCCTGGCTGACTGCTTCAGCCAACCATTGAGCGTGTTGGTTGACAGAAGTATTGCCTGCCCAGGAGAAACGGGAGGGTACGCCGCCAAAATCTTCGCCGGATAAGTAGCCTAATTCAGTAAAACAAACCGGTTTGCCTAATGAAGCGTAAAGATAAATCATTGGCGGTAGGTACCAGCTGTAATGTGTGCCACCGGCTGGATGACCAGAGGTTGCGCTGGGAGCTGTAGCACCCGCATTGTAGTGGGCACCCATACAATCCATATAGTTGGCAGCACCGGCCGCAGCCATGCCCGCCAAGTAGGCACTGTCATCACAGCCATTGGCACCACAACCGCCACCAAAGAAGCCGGTTGGCGCTGGTGCACCACTGATTACCATGACATTGGGGTTAGCACCTTTGATGGCGTTGTATGCCGGAGCCAGCATATTATTGACGTAGGAAGTTGGGTCGATTTCACCAGCCGGCCATTCAAAGTCGATATTCATTTCATTCCAGACTTCAATAGCATCTGGCCCTAAAGCGGCCACACCACCCAGGAAATTGACGTATTCTTGGAAATCAATGCTGCTGGGGTAGGTTGTGGCCCCAGGCATACTCAGCAAGACTTTAAAGCCGTTGGCATGTGCCTGATCAATACGTCCTTGTACGGCACTGGGATCATCACCAGGGCCCCATTTGTGTTGGAATTTGATCCAGTTCATGCCAGCGTAATCCATGAGCTGCGGATTGCCAAAGGTATGGCTCTGACCGCCAAGTTCGAAGCCGGTATTCACAACGGGTGCCGCTGCTACTGGTGGTGGTGCCGCTGGTGCGGGTGCTTCTGTGCCAGCATCACTGCTGCCAGTATCTGAACTGCTGGCTGCGGCGGGCGCAGGCGCGGCAACTTCGATGACTGGCAAATCGTTGATACTGATGTCAGAACTAAGCGTGACCAAGGTGGCAAAAATCCAGCCTTCTTCGCCAGAGGGCAAAATGATGTTGAGCCAGCTAGCATCTGAATTACGGCCGATTACATCTAACACAGTGCCGGGATCAACCCCGCCCGTGAGAATGCCATAGGTGAGGCCCGGCCCTTTGCGGATATTCGCACCCACATTGACAACGGCCGTTTCACCAGAAGGAACGGCCGCAGCGGGTTCTTCTGGTTCTGCTTCTTCCTCAGTTGTCGTTTCCTCAGTCGCAGGTTCTTCAGCCTCTGCAACTTCTTCGCTTTCCTCGTCTAATCCAGCAATCACAGCCACATCTACAGAATCCAACTCGGCGATATTATCACCGAGTGCGAAATCAGCATGGATGGTGTAGCTGCCTTCATTGTCACCAACATCCCAGGTATAGGTCAGTTCACTGCCGCTTTCGCTGGCCAGCACGCTTTCATTTTCGTTGCGCACTGTCCAGACAATCGCTGCGCCGGTGGGCTGTGGTGCTTCGCCGTTGTTTTTGATGGTGTTGAGTGTGGCAGTAACGGCCGCACCTTCCAGGCCATCAACAGCGAGACCACGTAAATTGTATTCACTATCCAATTGTGCGCGATGGTTTAAGGCGGCTTCGCTGCCCAACCAGACATCGTGGGTTTGGCCATCTTTTTCGTAGCTATATTTGTATGTCAGACTGTCACCATCCCATTCGAGAGGTGCGGCCGTACCTGAAAGTGCTACGCTGACAGTTGTGTTAGGAGCGACTTCGCTGCTTCCTTCGACGAACTGGAGTTCACCGAAATTAATCAGTGCAGTTTCATTGGAAAGTGGCATGAACGTCTCACCAATGCGATCAACGGCGCTGGCATTTTGTAATGTGGACAATTTGCTGCGATTAATCTGGCGTGTGGCCCAATTGATGAGTTGTGCGGCTTCATCGTCGGCATCAAATTCGGTGGGATCAAGCGGCATTTGAACATAAGCTACATCAACGATTTCGCCCAAGGCTGCCCAATTTTGCCCGCCTGTGTCCCAATTGCTGCCTGCTGCTGCTGGTGTTCCCAGAGTAATAACCAGGATGACATTTTGTGCGTGCAACGCATCGGCTAAATTGCTGGTAAAGGTGGTGAAAGCTTCTGCCTGATTGACCGGAATATTTTGATAATCCAGGTTCACGCCAGGGAAGTTGTTGGTTGTGGCCTGCTCGACAATCGCGTTTATCTGGCTGGTTTGCAGGTCAGGATTACTCAATAAGGTTGTGACAGCGGCCTGGTCGATGATGGGGCCGACATTGGTAACATGCAGCCATTGTTCGTAGGGGCCATCAGGTAATTTGGTGGCATCGCCAGAAAGCGTGCCATCTGCGTTTAGCATGAGGGATCCAACAGTAACTTCAGAAAGCAGCCCCAAGGTTTCGCCAGGAATTTCGTGGTCACTTGTGGTAATGGCACCGATGGTTGTGCTTTCTGGGGGGGCGGTTTGTGTCATCGCCATCGCTGCCGGTAATTGGCCTTCTGCGGTGACGAGTTGTTGACTGTTGGGGTCGATTTGGCTGGGAATGAACTGCCAGGTTTCGTTGTTCCAGCCGAATAGGTCGAGGGTTTTTTGGTCGCCAGCTGTGGCTGGAATGGCCAAAGCGACTTGCCCCGTGGCGGCATCATCTGTGGTGACGACGTAAACATCGCTTACGATTGATTTCCCTGCTGGGAGACTATCGGCTGCCGTTGAGTTATTGTTGAGAAATTCGCTTTGTGGTTCTACGGTGATGGCTGCTGAGCCGTTGGTGAGTGCTAAAGCCACGCCATCGGGCATGACGGCCGTTTCTGTGGTGGTCGTTTCTGTGTCGGGATTGGTCTCATCGGTTACGGCCGTATCTGCTTCTGGTTCACTGCCGGTTAAGCCTAAACGATCGCCTAACGAAATGGGGGGCAAGAACAAGCCCAGAATAATCAGTATACCTACAATGATAAAGCCACCAATAATTAGACCTGTACGCCGTTTTGGTGTTGATTCATTTTGATCCATAGTTCCTCTCCAATTAATAAACCGCCTAAGCATGTTTTGGATAACAAATTATTATTACAAATTATCGTTTATGACAAAACAGTTTATGCGGTTTGCCTATGACATAAAAAAGCGGCACTTTGAGAGCCGCCCATTAATTATGCATAATGCTAAGAATTTTCCACAGAAATATGTTCGCTACTATTTCCTGAAAAATCCGCAAGTAACGCTGAAAACTCATATTTAATCTGAAAATTGATTTTCCATTAGTTACCCAAGTGAAAAAATGATAACACAAGCAAAATTTGGTTGCCAAACGCTAACCCCCTCTACATCTCTCCTGGAGGGGAATCATTGAGGAAACGTTAATTTACACAGGGGATAAACGCGGGATTATTAGTAGAAGGTGAATTAGTGCAGCGAGCGTTGATAATCCGGCTGCATGCAATGTGCAATTGCCGCTGGGCAGTAAAGTGCCGCTTGTGCCGCCAATGGTCGGAGGTTTGTTGAATGCACAGGAAACCTACGAATCGGCAAAATACTCTTGCAGCAACCGGTGACGGAAGGTGTAACCACCACCCACTTTTTGCAGCAGAACACAGTTAGCGGCATAGTCGAGCAAGTGGGCGTAATTGAGGGGCGTCTGTCGTTTGCGCCATAAAAGCAGGCGCACGACGCTATGTTTGAACAGGTCGTTGAAACCATGGACTGTGCCGGCAAAAACGCCCAACATAATGCCCGTGTACACACCCGAGGCGAGATTGACAGTAACGGCCGTTAACACCAGCGCCGGAACTGCCACAACAAACATTGCTTTTAACCCATTACGAGCCGCAATACGCATGCCTTCATTGGGGCGGTTTTTGATTTCCGCTTGTTTGTCGTTTAAGCCGCCCAATAAAAAGAAGAGTAGGCTGATGTTGAGCAGGTTTAAGCGTGCAGCAACGGCCGTTGGGTCTTGCAGCCAAATAATGGCTGACCACAGCAGCGACGCGGCTGCGCCGATTGCACCCAAGAGAAGCGCACTGCGCCACGACCATTTAACTGCCCCTCTGACTCTAATCTCGGTTTGAAAACTTTGGCCATAACTAATGCCGCCAAACGTTAAGATGAGGCCAAATGCAGCCATGCCACCTAAAAACATGGCTAAAACGAAGGCATCGGTGGTTAACAGCGGAATGGTTACGGCCGTCCACACAATTACGCTTGTGATCAACAATTGCAACCAGCCCAACTTGCGGTCAATATGTTCTTCATCGTTGCGCCGCTGCCGCCAAAGAAAGAACAAGCCAGTAGCGATTGTTGACAGTAATGCCGCAAAAAAGTTGAGGCAGAATAAAGAGAATAACTCCTTCCATGGGGAGGAACTGATGCCAAACGCTGTGGCAAATTCGGTTAAGAAATTGATTTGAATGTAAGGTGGATTGATCCCGATTAGCTGCACAAAACTGCCCATGATAAACATGCCTAACACTGCCGGCATGATCACATGTGTCCAAAATAGATAGACCCATTGCCAATGCTTTTCTTGCAGCCAACTCGGCTGTAATTGTTCAATCAGAAATATAGATTGATTATGGCGCTGCATTTGCTGCGCCAGCCAGGTTAATTGACTGCACAGATGCGCCGTACCAATGGCACTATTTTCTTTTTTTGCTTGCCTGGTCACCATACGTTGTACGTATTGTTCAAACAGGTTGCTGTGGGTGAATGGTGTGGCATCTTGCTGGCTGTCATTGTGGTCATTAAAAGCGGTTTGCAGCATATTCAAATTTAGGGGCGATTGAGCCATCACTAACAAGGTTTCATCTTGGAAGATGGTGTCAAGCAGGGCAGGCGGTGCATGTTGCTGGATTTGGGCGGTGGTCAACGGCCGTATCAAGACCGCGCCATTTAATTGCAAACGTGTGTCGTGGGCATTAACGGCCGTTTCAAACGCTTTCTGGCGGCAGCAAACGACCACATCAGCCAAACCATGTGTGCTGCGAAAGGTATTGATAGCC
>CAYGMR010000340.1:0-1494 GCA_964350725.1 uncultured Ardenticatenaceae bacterium
AAACCGTAGCTCGAACATCCTTGTTCGGGCATCGAACAGGGATGTTCGATTTACACAGGAGAACCGACTTATGAAACAGAATCACACTCAATTTAACCGTAAAAAATTGCTTTCGATTACCATAACTATCTGTCTGCTCGTTTTTGCTTTAGCAATGAATGCAATCATTACGCCAGTACAGTCCGCTGTGGCTCAAGGCACCTCGGTAACGTTGACACCCGATACATTCCAAATTCAAGGCTGTGAGATTGTTGATATCGCCATCAGAATCAACAACATCCCTGGGCCGCCCGAACCTGGGCTTTATGGAGCCGATGTGTTGTTAAAATTTGACCCGACTGTATTAGAAGTTGTGGAGACATTAACCGCCCAAGAGGGCATAGCCGACAATATTTTGGTGCCACCTTTGTTTGTGATCCGTGATAGTTTCGACAACAACACCGGTGAGGTGCGCTATGCTGCGACACAATTGAACCCGACTCCGGATGCATATGGTAGTGGCAATCTGTTAATTGTGCGCTTTCGTGCGAAATCTGAGAACCTCAGTGCGCCCTATTTCAGCAACGCACAGCTTGGTAATCGCAATGGGGTCGCAATTCCAACCTCAACAGCCGGTGCAGGTGTATCAACCACGGCACCAGCCGCCACCGCAGCCTTTGATATCAGCATTCTCAACAGTACCACACCACGACTGGATTGGACGGCCGTTGTTGGTAATGACCAGTTCAATTTATACCGTGAAACCACTCCCTACTTCACGCCCACCAGCGCTTATCAAGTATTACCAACAGCCCAAATCCAATTTGACGATACAGGTGCGCTTGGCAATCCAACACCCAATTATTATTATTTGTTAGGATCAGCCTGCAGCAACGACTTCCAAAATATTTCTGCCGATCACGTTGGCGAATTTGATTTTGAAATTGTGCCTGGCTCACCATAAACATCAACAAATCTACGCAGGCAATAAGCCACCTAGTTGGCTTACTGCCTGCGTAGGAATCCACGACAACCTCCTCATTCATCTATCCTAGCTGCCTATAATCCTTGTCAAACACCCCGATTATAAGTACAATCCACTTGTATTTCCGCACCTATTTAACAGTGTTGAAACCCCCGCAGAAACAATACTTATCAGGCCAATTTGTTGCATGAACAAAAACCTGCATGGTTTGTTATTTGCGGTTTAAAAATATCCCACCCATTTCTCAGGAGAAACCATGAGTTCAATTAACCGTTTAGACCCTGTCCCCTCTGACCTTGATATCGCACAAGCAGCAGTAGCGCAACCCATTATCGATATCGCATCTGACCTGGGTATAGAGTCAGAAGATTTAATACTATACGGCCGTTATAAGGCCAAAGTCCATTTGGATATTCTCAAGAAATTGGCCGATAAACCCAATGGCAAATATGTTGATGTCACGGCCATCACCCCCACACCGCTCGGTGAAGGCAAAACCACAACCGCCATCGGCCTCGTACAAGGTTTAG
>CAYGMR010000340.1:1504-6519 GCA_964350725.1 uncultured Ardenticatenaceae bacterium
AGCATGGGCCCGACCTTCGGCATTAAGGGCGGCGCGGCTGGTGGTGGCTACAGCCAAGTTATCCCCATGGAAGATTTCAATCTGCATCTAACTGGCGACATTCATGCTATCACGGCTGCTCACAACTTGGTCAGCGCGGCTATCGACGCACGTATTTACCATGAAGATCGTCTCAGCGATGAAAGATTAGCCAAAATTGGGCTCACCCGTCTGGACATCGATCCATTCAGCATCACCTGGAATCGTGTCATGGATGTCAATGATCGCAATTTACGCAGTATTATTACGGGACTTGGCGGCAGTTTAGACGGCCGTCCCCGCGAGGCCGGTTTTGATATCACCGTCGCCAGTGAAATTATGGCAATTTTGGCCTTGGTGCGAGGTCATGATTTTAAATCTGCCCTCAAAGATTTGCGCGAACGTGCCGGCCGTATCGTCATCGGCAATAATAAAAAACGGCAACCCGTTACGCTCGAAGATTTGGGTGTCGCCGGGGCAGTCACCGTATTGATGAAAGACGCGCTGCATCCCAACCTGATGCAAACCTTAGAAGGCCAACCCGCATTTGTCCATGCTGGCCCATTCGCCAACATTGCACACGGCAACTCTTCCATCGTAGCCGATCAAGTTGCTTTGAAACTAGGTGAATATGTAGTTACAGAATCTGGTTTTGGCGCCGACATCGGCATGGAGAAATTCTTCAATATCAAATGCCGTTATTCTGGCCTGATTCCTGACTGTGTTGTTTTGGTTTCCACAATTCGGGCACTCAAGATGCATGGTGGTGGCCCCAAAGTTATCCCCGGACGACCGTTAAATGCCGCCTATAAAGAAGAAAATCTAGAATTACTCGAAGCTGGGCTGGCCAATATGCAGGTCCACATCCGTAATGCACGTCGCTTTGGCGTGCCGGTTGTTGTGGCAGTAAATAAGTTCGCGCAGGATACACCCGCCGAAATCGCGATGGTGGAAGCAGCAGCCATTGCAGCTGGCGCAGAAACGGCCGTTATGAGTGATCATTGGGCCAATGGCGGTGATGGTTCTGTTGAGATCGCCCACGCCGTCGTTGCCGCTTGTGAACAACCCAGCGACTTCAAATTCCTCTATCCGCTTGATCGCACCATCAAGGAAAAAATCGAGATTATTGCCAAAGAAATTTATAATGCAGGCGAAGTTGTCTATGAGGCTCTGGCCGAAAAACAAATCAACTCATACGAGAAAAACGGTTTTGGTAACTTGCCGATATGTATGGCCAAAACCCATCTAAGCATCAGCCATGATCCTGCGCTGAAAAATGCACCCGAAGGGTATACACTTTCGGTGCGTGAAGTCCGTGCCTCTGTCGGTGCTGGATTTATCTATCCGCTGTTGGGCGAAATGCGTACAATGCCAGGTTTGGGCA
This sequence comes from uncultured Ardenticatenaceae bacterium, assembly GCA_964350725.1. Lineage (GTDB taxonomy): Bacteria > Chloroflexota > Anaerolineae > Promineifilales > Promineifilaceae > JAACFF01. The sequence goes on from CAYGMR010000340.1 coordinate 2,907, forward strand.
GCAAACCTGCCTATTTGAATGTGGATGTCGATGAAGACGGCCGAATTATTGGTCTATTCTAATCTAACCACTCACTTTAAATTGAAGTTATGATGTAAGACGAGGGGCAAAAACACATTGTTTTTGTCCTTCGTTTTTGATTTTAGTCAAGAACAAAAACCAACGATTGAAATGGGACACAGATGCTTCGGCAATGCTCAGTACAAGTTTGCGTAGATAAGCACAGAAGAAAATCCGGTTGACAAAATATATTGCTGTGTTAAGGTTAGAACATAAAGGATATATTTCTGATATATCATTCAAACTGTAACTTATATTTAATTAGAGAGTAGTGTGCATGAATAAAGACGGCCGTTCGAAGCCCTTGAGCCAACAAGCTTACGAAACAATTAAACTAAAAATCGTCACCTTAGAGATGGCACCCGGCTCGGTCATTGATGAGGCTGAATTACAAAAAGAATTGGGGTACGGCCGTACACCCATCCGTGAAGGTCTAAAGCGTCTTGCCTTGGAGAATTTAGTATCCATTGTGCCCAGACGCGGTATGTTTGTCACCGACATCGGCATCAACGATCTACAACGACTATTAGAAGTGCGTGTGGTTCTGGAAAAATTAGCGGCACGTTTAGCCGCCCAACGTGGCTCACAAGCGCATTGGGACCGTATGCAAAATTTGCTTGACGATCTCAAAGTCGAAGATCTCCCACATGATAATACGATCATAAAGACAGATGAAAGTTTCCACGAAATTCTTTATGAAGCCGCCGACAATCATTTTTTACACGACACACTCACCATATTGCTTTCGCTCAACGAACGGCTCTGGTATTTCTTTTTACCCGACTTGGGCAGTATAGCCGACACAGCCAATGAACACCAAGCCATCCTGGAATGCTTAAAAAAACGTGATGGGGACGCAGCAGCAGCCTTACTTGAACAACATATCCATGGGCTGCAGGGCAAAATGCAAGCGATCGTTTTAGGTGTGCCACCAGCCAACAAGTAACCCATGCCAGGACGTTTGCATACTCGTTCTTATAGGCTTCTTTCGCCACGAATTGCACGAATTTTAAGCATTGAAACCATCCAAATTCGTGTAAATTAGTGAAATTTGTGGCAGAAATCTGGCGTATGCAAACACCCTAATAACCATGCCTGATTTTTTGCAAGAGATTACAATTAGACCTTTTGCTTCCTCCGACCAAATTGTCGCCAAAAAGCTCATCCAAACTGGGCTTGGTGAACGCTTTGGCTTCATCGATGACACACTAAATCCTGACATCAACGATATTTCTGCCAGCTATTTGCAGCAAGGGGCAGTTTTTATTGTTGCTGAATTAGATGGGCAGTTGGTGGGAACTGGGGCTTTGATTCAAGAAACGGCCGTTGCTGGGCGCATCGTACGTGTATCAGTAGATAAAAAATATCGCGGCATGGGCATCGGCCGTTTCATCACAGAATACCTGATTGAAAACGGCCGTTTGATAGGCTACAAACAAATTCTCGTCGAAACCAATGAGGATTGGCACAATGCCATCCAGCTTTATAAAGGCTGTGGCTTCCAACAATTCGACCACCGCAACGGCGAAATTCACATGCAGCTAGACCTTTAACCCATTATTCTCACCACAGAGGACACAAAGAAAAACGCTGTGCCCTCTGTTGTAGAAATAAATCACTGGTTGTCAGCAATAAAACCTTGATACCACAAAGCACTGTCTTTTAATGTGCGTTTTTGGGTTTCATAATCGACATGTATGAGACCAAAGCGTTTACTGTACCCCAAAGCCCATTCAAAATTATCCATAAACGACCACACGTAAAATCCTTTAAGCGGCACACCTGCCTTGATGGCACGGCTGGCAGCAGCAAAATGGCTCTGTAAAAAAGCGACACGGGACGTATCATGGATACGGCCGTCTGCATCCACAACATCCGCAAACGCAGCCCCATTTTCAGTCACATACAAAGCCGGAAAATCATAAGCAAAGTGAACACGTGCCAAAGTAGCATATAAACCCTGCGGATAGACCTCCCAACCCATCTCAGTATAGTCAGAATCCGGCAGCTTATGATCAACCATCTCGCCACTCTCAGCTATGTGAACGAGATGGCGTGTGTAATAATTAATCCCCAAAAAGTCAATTGGCTCAGCAATGGTTTGCATATCACCGTCCCGTTCAAAGGGCAGCACGCCCCCACCCTCTGCAACCAAATCAGCGGGATAACCACGGCCAGCAAGTGGATCCAAGAACCAGCGATTAACCAAACCATCCGCACGCCGCGTCGCTTCCCGATCTACCCGTGAATCTGTTGCCGCCATCTGTGGCCCCATGTTGAGCACAATTCCAACCTCCGCCCCAGGACTAAACGCACGAATAATGGGCACCGCTTTACCATGCGCCAACAAATGATGATGGGCAGCCGCCAATGCCTGGTTCTTATCGGTGATGCCAGGTGCGTGTTCCCCCCACCAATAACCCAAAAATGCGCTGACAAAGGGTTCGTTGAAGGTAGACCACATTTTGACACGATCCCCCAGCGTACGTGCAACAGCCTCTGTATATTCCAAAAAGGCATCTACACTTTCACGCTGCGGCCAACCCCCTTGATCCTGCAATACCTGGGGCAAATCCCAATGATACAAGGTCAAATTAGGTTTAATGTCAGCAGCTAATAACCCATCAACAAGGCGGCTATAAAAATCTAAACCAACCTGGTTGATTTGGCCACGCCCTTGTGGCAAAATGCGCGGCCAAGACAACGAGAAGCGGTAACTGTTGATGCCCATTTCACGCATTAACTCGATATCTTGCGGCCAGCGGTTGTAATGATCACAGGCAATGTCCCCATTGGTTTTATCCTGTATTTTGTCGGCTGTATGGCTAAAACGATCCCATATAGATTCACCTTTGCCATCTGCCTGCCAAGCACCTTCAATTTGGTATGATGAGGTTGCTGTGCCCCACAAAAAATCATGGGGGAAGTTAAGTTTTGTCATTTTTGTTCCTTTTTAACCTAAAACAACTCGCACATGATGGGTTTGTCCATCTGCGAATATGGGAATAGTTTGTGTTTTATTTGGTTGCTCATCGACGAATACGGCCGTTACTCCCCGCCCCACTCCCGCCGTATTATCGACCTCGATGTCATAGCGCGCTCCCCGAAATTCACGACTCACCTGAAAGCCAGGCCATGTTTGGGGGAGGCAGGGATCAACCAAAAGCCCATGATAGGTTGGCTTAATGCCTAACAGATATTGGGTGCCGGATTGATACATCCAGGCGGCCGTTCCCGTGAGCCAACTATTGCGCGCCAAGCCAAATTGGGGATGTTCATCACCAAGGATATTTTGTGGATACACATACGGTTCGCATTCGAACTCATCAATGCGATCGTTCTTCGCGGCAGGGTTGATTTGTTTGTAATAAGCATAGGCACGATCGCCATTGCCTGTCAGCGTTTCGGCCATGATGACCCACGGGTTGGCATGTAAGAAAATGCCTCCATTTTCTTTTGCGCCTGGCGGATAGGTCGTCACACCCCCTTTTTGGGGATCATAGCCATTATAACCAGGGGTCGATAGTTTGATGCCATTGGTTGTATTCAAATG
>CAYGMR010000341.1:0-6514 GCA_964350725.1 uncultured Ardenticatenaceae bacterium
CGTAGGACTGCCATTAGGTAAACCGCAGAAAGTTCTTTGAAATCAACTGTTGGGAATAACACAACCCTCAGAACGGGAGACTTGCACATGGAAGATCAAAACTTAAACGTGCCAGAAATCGAAGAAATTGAAGCTTTACTCGCTGCACACAAACTCGATGAATTGAGATCGCTGCTGCATGATGTGCATCCAGCTGACATTGCCGATCTACTCGATCAATTGGGTTCAGATGAAGCCGTTGAGGTTTTCAATCTATTCCCAATTGAAACCGCCAGTGAAATTCTCGATGAATCAGGGAGTCTTGTGCGCCAGGGGATTGTCGAGAAAGTAGACGATGAACGCTTAGCTGACTTGCTCGATGAGCTGCCCATGGATGACGCGGCTGAATTCCTCGATGATTTGCCAGACCAAGTTGCCGACCGCTTGATTGGCCTCATGGAGCCTAACGAAGCGGATGATGTGCGCGAACTGCTCAGTTACGAAGATGAGACGGCCGGGCGTTTGATGACGCGGGACGTTGCTGCACTGCGTGCCAATTGGACTGTCAGTGCTACGTTTGACTTTTTGCGTTCACTAGAAGATGCAGAAACACTCCACTATCTGTATGTTGTTGATGTAACCGGTCGCCTCATTGGCATTTTGCCAATTCGCGATTTGATCATGGCGCAACCCGAACAAACGATTGAAACGATTATGAATCCCGACATCATTGCTGCACCGGTGACGATAGACCAGGAACATTTGGCCGAAATGATGGCGCGTTATGATTTTTTTGCGATGCCCGTTGTGGATGAAGACGGCCGTTTACAAGGTGTCGTCACGTTGGATGATGTGCTAGATGTATTTGAAGAAGAAGTCACAGAAGATATCCAACGTCTCGGTGGTTCTGAACCACTCGATCAGCCCTATTTTGCCGTTTCCGTTTTTGATATGTTCAAAAAGCGGGTTGGTTGGTTATTACTGCTATTTTTAGCTGCAACCTTAACCGGCAATGTGATCAATCTTTACACCGAACAATTACAAGCAGCCATCTCTCTATCGCTATTTATTCCATTAATTATTGGCACAGGTGGTAACGCAGGTTCGCAAACCGTGGCAACAATCATTCGAGCGATTACTTTGGACGAGGTGCGCTTAGGAAACCTATGGCAGGCGTGGCGTAAGGAAATTTCTGTGGGTTTATTATTAGGTGTGGTCATGGCCGGATTGGGGTTTGTACGTGCTTTCACTTGGGGCGAAGGACCTAAAATCGCTTTGGTTGTCGGTTTGACCCTACCCTTAGTTGTTATTTGGGCGATTACGGTAGCAACAATTGTGCCCACCGTGGCCGATCGTTTTAAGATTGATCCAGCTGTCATCAGCGGCCCTATGATCACGACGATTGTGGATACGACCGGTTTGTTGATCTATTTTCAATTGGCGACGGTTATATTAAATTGACCGCTAGACCCATACCTTCGCCAAAATTTATTTTCGTCGAAATTCACAGGCGTCATTCCCACACAGGTGGGAATCCACTCGTGTAACAAGAAGGTGGATACCTGCCTTCGCGGGTATGACAGTCAAGAGACACCTGTATAGATACAAAACGGATGGTTTTTATGATACCACATGAGTTGGTAACACATTTGCAAAATGCACAGCATGTCGCCGTGCTAACCGGTGCTGGCACTTCGGCGGAAAGTGGTGTGCCCACTTTTCGCGAGGCGCAAACTGGTCTTTGGCAACAATATGACCCAACGGAATTAGCCACACCACAAGCTTTTCGTCGTAATCCCCAATTGGTGTGGGATTGGTATGCATGGCGGCGTGAATTGGTAGCCAAAGCAGAGCCAAATGCGGGTCATTATGCCTTAGCCGCAATGGCGCAGCATGTGCCAACATTAACGTTGATCACACAAAATGTGGACAGTTTACACCAACAAGCAGGCAGTCAAGATGTGCTTGAACTGCATGGCAATATTAAACGCATAAAATGTTTTGATTGCGGGCGTTTGGTGACCAATTTTGAGGAAGTAGCCGTTTCTCCACCCCATTGTCCACATTGCAACGGTTATTTGCGACCAGATGTTGTCTGGTTCGGTGAAGGTATGCCGCAAGCAGTTTTGCAGCGTGCATTTACAGCGGCTCACAACTGCGATCTTTTCTTTTCTATCGGCACGTCAGCCCTTGTTCATCCCGCCGCTTCTTTACCCGTCGAAGCGATCCAGAACAACAGAACGGCCGTTGAAATCAACCCCCAATCCACACCACTCACTCCGCACATGACCTTCGTTCTCACAGGTCCATCTGGTAAAATCCTACCAGAACTGGTAAAGGCAGCCTGGGAGTAAAAATTTGCCATGAATTTCACGAGTTACACGAATTCGAGCCGCTTTAGTTCGTGTAATCTGCAGAATTCGTAGCAGAAAAGAAATAAACACAAAGTAAATAATCCCGTTTTTACGGCCATGATGGTACAATTCAGCAACTCTAAAATTTGAAGGAAAAGTTACACAAATGATTCATGTTTCTAGTTTTATTCGCGCAGGGACAGCAGCCGCTGTGATTGCTGGTCTGTTTTTACTCATTTCACTATCCCCGCTTTCAGATGGTTTCATCGCGACATTGATTTTGATTGGATTGGTTCTTGTTCCACTCGGTGCAGGCATGTATTATGGCTATCTCGCGCCTGGGCGTGAGGGCTGGCTGCAAGCGGGCTTAGGCGGTGCGCTGTCTGGGGCTGTAGGCGGGCTAATCATTGGTATTGCTGTGGGCATCAACCAATTTATGGTTGGCGTTGTCAACAATATAGGTTTGGGATTATCGGTTGTGAGCAGTACGGCCGTTATCATTATTGTTGCGGCTGTATTAGGTGTGTTTGGTGCGATTTTGGGCGCGATTGGTGGGGTTTTATGGCCGTTGGTTCAAGATCATTTCGGCAATTCACCGGCCTGAGCCAGATCAAGTAACATTTTTAGAGCCAAACGGCCGTTTCTGCGATCAAATTCATTTAAGTCGAGGGCATCAAATTCGTCTTCGTCGAGGATTGTTGTTTGGCCTGTGGGTGTGACCCATACATCCAGCGCCAAATCTTCACAATGAACGGCCGTTGCGCTCAATTTAGCCGGACGACACACATTACAGTACCAACCTTTTAAGCTACCTGTATCACGATCGTGCACAGCAAAAATATTAAACCAGCGCTGCGTGTAAAAATATTCAACAAAACGGTCGCCACGTTTGAAAACCACGTAGCCCAAATCCATATCATCGCGATTAAAAAACGCTTCTAAGCGCACATGCGTTGCACGACGCTCACAAACCTCTGCCGGATATTGCCAGACGATACGGCCGTTTTCATCTAGCTTATACACTGTAATTGTGTCAACTGTCTTTTTGGTAATTGCCACCCCTAAAGGTTACCTTATCGCAAGGAACGAATTTTTCTTTTTTACAGGCCAAATTAGTTCCTTCCCCAATTCGTTGTAGTCAGAACAAACATCATTCCCTCAAAATCGCCTGCAAACCCGTGATCTGACCTTCAAGCTCAACCAGGCTGTCACGTTGACTGCTCAATTTAGCTTCTTCGGCACGCACAAAACGGGTAAATGGTGCAATCGTCTCTTCAATACGCCGCGTACTACGCACTATTTCGGCCTCGAATTGTGCCGTTAAACTATCAACAAGCGTCTCACGCAGCTCCGTGAGCTTTTCGGAAAACTCTTTTTTCGCTTTACGCTTGCGCGCCGGCAAAATCAAAAGTCCCAACGCCGCAGCAGCCACGCCAGCAACCACCCCAGTAAAATCCAAGAATGCCACATGGGTTGCCACAACGACGGCCACACCCAAGCCCACGCCCACACCGGCTAAGCCAGTGTTTAAGACAGCTTGACGCGCACCAAGCGCCATATTTTCGGCTTCTTTTTCTTTATCATACATGCTTACAGTACGATTTGTAGTAGAACCAATAGAATCGATCAGGCGTTGGCGATCGTGAGCCAGTGTGCCCTCGCGCGGACCACTGTCCCCTACAATCCGGTTACTATGTTCGACACTGCGTGTGGTCAAATGGTCAGCAACGGCCGTCCATTGCCGCAAATCTTGCTCGACCAGCCAATCGACCAATTCGCTGACCTGCTGTTCAATGCGCTCCGGTGTGTCAGCGACAACTTCTTTTTCATAATCATATTCAAGCTGTTTAGAACGCATTAACTGCGGCACTCTAGCCAGCCGCAGCCGATCATCGAAGAAAGCCGTGCCACGGTTTTCCATGGCATACAATAAATTATCAATTTCGCTGAGACGCGCCTTGAAATTGCGCTGCATATCTTCGTTATAAAACAGCATCTGCCGTTGTACATCATCCAACATGGCATTGTCTTTTTTGAGTACTGCCAAATCGGTTTCAACGGCAGCCCGCTGCTGCCCAACCAGGCGCTGCCCAACACCTAAAGGATTCGCCAGTTTTAGACGGAAACGGCCGTTGTCATCTAATGTCTCGCGAATAAACACTTCAAGGGGGGCAAATCCGCTTTCAGCAGCATCAGTTTGTGCCAATTTAGCCGAAACCGCAAAGATGGCGGGCACACTACCAACCAACTTTTGCGCAGCATTGCTCACAAAATCAATGACCTGCTGCACATCTTCTTCAGATCGCAAAATGTCGATTTTGTTAATCACCAACACGATCTTCTTGCCCCATTCCTGAATTTGAACCAAAAAACTGCGTTCACTTTCAGTAAATGGCCGATCAGCAGAGGTGATGAACAATACCAAATCACTGCGCGGAATAAATTCAGCGGTCAAGGTTTCATGGTCGCGCAAGATGGCATTTGTACCCGGTGTATCAACAATGCTTAACTCACGCAATAAATCAATCGGGGCGGTTTGTTCCCATATGCCACGATCACCCGGTTTTTTCTCACGCTCCTGGCCATATTTCAACCAATAAATTTGATCGGTGGTGGGAGTCACACCTTCTTTTTGCAGCGGCTCACCCAATATGGCATTGATAAAAGCAGATTTGCCGGCGTTAAATTCGCCGGCCACGACCAGCAAAAAAAGTTCATCCAATTGATGAATGGAGTCGATCAGGGCTTTGCGGTCATTGGCAGAAACGGCCGTTCCTGCCAATACCTCACGCGTACGACCTAAGGTTTTGCGAGTTTGTTTAAGCAGTTCTTCTTGCTGCGCATTGAGCACCAGTTCCATCAAATACTCTCCAAATTAAATTCAGACTTTCACTGTCTGAATTCTGGCAAGTATATCATCAAGAATATCAAAACACACTTACCCTAACCTGGACAAACCAGCGCCAAAAAGATGGTCGTCACTCCCCAGACAGGATCGGATAATCAAACTCCCCGACTTCATTGGAATCTGCTTGCACGACATCACATACAGCACGCACTCGGTAGAAATTGTTAACGGCCGTATCCCCAACCGCTGGATTCACAACAAAACTACTCGTACTGCCTGAAACCGTGCCCAAGAGGGTGCTGGTTGTGAAATAAGGTGTTTTGCCTTCATAAATCTTATATTCACAAGCTGTGCCCCCACTCCACTCCAAAGTAAATGTACCGCCCGATGCATTTAATGTCACAGTTGGGCTTACAACCGTTGGGCCAGGAAAGGTGAAGTCGGCCGTTACGACATCGCTAGGCGTCATACCTGATTTATACACACGGGCACGAACTTGTGTCGTCGCCGAAACAATGAATGGTTCCGTATACAATATTGAACTGCTGGTCGGTTCACTGCCATCTGTTGTGTAATAGATCTGACCAAAAGCAGTAAAATTCGCCAGTTTGACATTGATTGGGCTAGAAAAATTACCGCCATTGGGCCATATGAGCGGTGGAGCAGCTTGCCATTGTTGTGTATAACGCACTCTTTCCACAGAACCAATATTGGTGGCATAGGTGGTCATCACGTAATAAAGATTTCCATCTGGGCCGATGCGTGTTGTCACCGGTTTGACTTCGCTGCCAGATGGCCCCACGCCAAGATCAGACGCAAAAACGGATACGGCCGTATTTGTTGGCGAATGGACATAATTGATCTGGCCACGGCCGTACCAGAATTGACCCCACAAAGCCGTAAAGTAAACACCATGATATTCATTAGGAAAAGGCCCACTGCTCGGATACCAGGCACCCCCTGTCACAAGAAAATCTGAAGCAGCTCCTGATCCCGTAGCTGCATTTGCCCAGGGATAACGTACATTACCAATCGTAAAGGGTGGATCAAAATTCCAGTCCCGATGGTAGCGATAATTGGCACCCGCCTCCAAAATAAAAATATCAGCCTTGTCAGAATCTATATTGAGATATTGATAGGCATCATTCACATACAAAGTGCCTGTTTGCGGGTGACGCGACATCGAATAGGGATTACGTAATCCTAAAGCATAAATAGCGCGGTAATTACCACTTGTCGAAAAATAGAATGGATTATCAGTGGGAATAGAGCCATCGCTGTTGATACGAAAAACTTTTCCTGTGAAAGTAGTTAAACTTTGTACAGGATCGCC
>CAYGMR010000342.1:0-6451 GCA_964350725.1 uncultured Ardenticatenaceae bacterium
ATTAGTAACAAGCCTGCGATTGTAACGAATGTCACAATCACTGTCAAACCGTAGCCGTTGCTTTTGGGCTGTAAACCGAAGCTATTTTCCTGCTTTTGTAAGCGAAATAAAACAACTTCATCCATGCAAGCATGCGCGTTGCGATTAAAAAATAGAGCGCGGCACAGGATGACAAAAAACCTGACTTTACATGACAAACAACACTGTTTTTTGCAAGATTTCAAATGCATAATGTTAATTGGCGTTAGTCTTTTTTGTAATTGTTAATTGATTTCACACGCGCAATTAGCAGATACGATGGTTAAGCCATCAACCATCAAGAGGAGATTTTTCGTAATGAACACTTTGAATTTGTCCCCATTTGAAACCTTTGCATTGTGGGCGGTGTTAGGCGTCGCTATCTTAGGACTGCTTTATGCCTGGTATTTGCGCAATCAAATCATGCGTGAAGATAAAGGCACGGCCGCAATGATAGAAGTTTGGGATGCAATCCGCACAGGAGCCGATGCCTATCTAAATCGACAACTGCGCAGCATTATCCCCTTCATCGTCATCCTCACAGTCGCTTTATTTCTCAGCGTTTATATAGTCCAACCCACGGCCGAAGCTATGGAACGTTTCGAGGGATATAACGAGGAGACAATTCGACTATTCATCGGTGTAGGGCGTGCCTTCGCATTTGTTTTGGGGGCAAGTTTTTCGCTGATTGTCGGTCAACTCGGTATGCGCATGGCAGTGCAAGGTAATGTGCGTGTAGCCGCAGCCGCTCGCACGAGCTTTAGCGATGCCCTACGCATCGCCTATCGCTCCGGCACAATCACAGGCATGTTAACCGATGGGCTTGGCCTCCTCGGTGGCACAGCCATTTTTATGTATTTTGCGAAAGCCGCACCCGACGCATTGCTCGGTTTTGGTTTTGGTGCCACCCTCATCGCCCTATTCATGCGCGTAGGCGGTGGCATTTTCACCAAAGCGGCCGATGTAGGGGCTGATTTGGTGGGCAAAGTAGAAAAGGATTTACCCGAAGATGATCCACGCAATGCAGCCGTGATTGCTGATTTAGTGGGCGACAATGTGGGTGATTGCGCAGGCATGGCGGCCGATATTTTTGAATCGTATGAAGTCACGATTGTTTCTGGGTTAATTTTAGGCATTGCATTGGCATCAATCACCGGTAACATAGAATGGATCATATTTCCTCTGCTCATTCGGGGCATCGGTGTCCTCGCTTCGATTTTTGGCACGTACCTGGTCAAAGCGGAATCAGACGAGCGGGGCAATGCGATGAAGGCAATTTTCCGTGGGTTCTTAACCTCAGCAGCTATTTCTGTCATCTTATTTTTGGTGGTATCGATTACGTATATGCGTGATGTACCTGGCGGTTGGTGGCGGCCGTTTCTATCAGTCACAGCTGGGGTCGTCCTAGCCATCATCATCGACCGTCTCACCGATTATTTTACGGGCACACACAGTACCCCAGTCCAAGAAATCAAAGAAAGCACCAGCGGCGGTCCGGCGACGACAATTCTAGCCGGTCTGTCTGAAGGGTATGAATCTAGCACTTGGAATGCCGTTGTTATCGCAGGCACCATCCTTGCAGCTGTGCTGATTTATTTTAATATGCCAGTCGAACAATATGTCGCCACTGGCACAGTGGTTTCGGCTTCTGTCGCCCAAGTCACATTTGTTTTATATGGTGTCGCAATGACCGGCATTGGTATGTTGACCCTTACCGGCAACAATGTCGCTATGGATTCTTTTGGCCCCATTTCTGATAATGCCAACGGCATCGGCGAAATGGCCGGTTTAGATGCAGATGCACGTCAGATCATGGCTGATCTCGATTCTGTCGGCAATACAACCAAGGCGATCACGAAGGGAATTGCCATTGGTTCGGCAGTGATTGCGGCCGTTTCTCTCTTTGGATCCTTTATCACCGATGTCGGCAAAATTGACCCTGAAGCTTTGGCAAATGGCATTCGTATTTCACAACCAGTTGTCTTTATTGGTCTGCTACTTGGCGCAGCATTGCCTTGGTTGTTCTCATCTTTGGCAATTAAATCGGTCAGTCGTGCAGCCGGCCAAATGGTGGAAGAGGTACGCCGCCAATTTCGCATTCCCGGCATATTGGAAGGAACAGTCAAGCCAGATTATGCGCGACCCATTGAGATTTCGACCAATTCTGCGCAGCGTGATCTGGTAAATTTGGCAATTCTTGCCGTTGTGACACCAATCGTGGTAGGCTTATTACTTAATGTTGAAGCGCTTGGCGGATTCCAAGCTGGTATCATTGCCTCAGGCCTCTTATTGGCAGTTTTTATGTCAACTTCTGGTGGTGCATGGGACAATGCCAAAAAAATCATTGAGGATGAAGATCGCGATCTGGAGGCGAACACAGGCAAAGGATCGGAACGGCATAAGGCCAGTGTGGTAGGCGACACAGTTGGCGATCCGCTCAAGGACACGGCCGGTCCAGCATTAAACCCGATGATTAAGGTAGTCAACTTGGTCAGCTTGATTATCGCGCCGATAATTGTGCGTTATCAAGGTTTGAGTGTAGGAACGGCCGTTGTCTCAATTACCCTACTCTTATTACTCTGGTGGGCGATCACGCGCTCTAAAAAACAAGCCGTCATCTATTTAGAGACGACTGCGGAAGAAAAAGCCGCTATAATTTAACTGTTTATCACAATTGAAAAAAGAGAGGAAGCTTTCATGACCGTACATTTATATTTGTCCTTAATTCCAGAGGCGTTAATTGCATCCATGCTACCGCCAGAAGAATTTGGCACCTACTATTCTGTCGGATACCGCAAAAAGGTGCGTGGACAAGCTATGTTTCTTGAATTAGACCCTGAATTCAGACACGATTTTTTCCCCATTGAAGATGGCATCGCCCGCTGTGTGCCACACGCGGATGGCGAACCTAAAAAATCAGTTTATATTTCTACTTATCGGGTGCTGGAACACATTCCCATCTCGGAATTGAAAAAACTTTATCTAGTCACACAGTTTGGCGAAACATTAGGTCTCGAACGCAGCCGCACAAATCCGATAGAAGAATCCGGACTTTATATGTATCAGGAAATTGCGCCAGTAAATCCGCTGGTAGTCAGCACACTTAGTCCATTGGAGTTCTATCGCTTCCTGACCCAAGACCCCAACAGCATGATTCATCTGCCAACTGTTTGTTTTGTCGATCTGCGGCTAGGCGACCTGGCAATTGATCCCGAATTTGGCGAACTTAGAGATTTGCCTTATGACCGTGTACACCATTTGCGTGAATGTTTATTGGCTCTAAAAACGAAAACGGTGCACACCAAAATGGTTGACCGAGTCCACAAAACAGAATATCCCTACCGTATGATCAGCAACGGCATTTTCATTGGCAACATGGATAAATTAGCTTTCTTCCCCTTGCCAAGCCGTGAGGAACTGCGTAATAAATATTACCGCTGGTGGCGTTCAGCTAATTCCTAATTGAGAAGTAGCCAGGCACGGAGCAAACAAATCTATTCGATTTAAGTCTTTTTGCTCCTTGCCTGACATTACCTTAAAAAAGACCTTGCCTAAATTGTTGTGCCACCAACGTCAACTTTTCGCGTAATTTATTAGTACGAACTTTGTTACATGAACTTTGTTACATGAACTTTGTTACATGAACTTTGTTACATGAACTTTGTTCATACATGACATGGAAATATGTTAGAGGTATTGAGTTCAATCTGGTCAAACGACCTGTATTACAAGCTCATCCTTACTGTCCTCATTCTAATCGGACAGAACATTTTTTCGCGTTTGATAACATTTATTGCCACACAAAGAATTCCTGATGACAGCCCCCACATTTATACAGTACGCAAAGCTGTTGGTTATTTAATCAGCATTTTGGCTGCCATACTCATTTTTGGGGTATGGATTGAGGGGCTTGGCGATTTATCTGTTGCCTTAGGCATTATGGCAGCCGGCATCGCCTTTGCGCTGCAGGAGGTCATTGGTAGTTTAGCAGGCTGGTTAACTATCATCAGCGGACGGCCGTTTTCCGTTGGTGACCGCATCGAAACCGGCAATATTCGTGGGGATGTCGTTGATGTCAGTATCTTGCGCACGACCTTGATGGAAATTGGCAATTGGCTGCAAGGGGATCATAACACAGGTCGCATTGTCACTGTCTCAAACGCCTTCATCTTCAAAGAACCATTATACAATTACTCGGCCTACATTCGCTTCATCTGGGATGAAATAAGCTTGCCAATCACATATGAATCTGATTGGCAAAAAGCCATCACGCTGATGATTGCAGCGGTTCGAGAGCATCCACATTACCAAAATCTGCTGCCGCGTGCAGAAGAACAACGGCGGCAGGCACGCCGTAAACTGGCTGTAAAGATTACTTCTTTAGAGCCGCGCGTTTTTGTTAAGTTAACTGACAATTGGATCGAGTTAGGGATGGTTTATCCGGTAGATACTGATTCACGGCGCGCTTTTCGCAACGACGTAAATCAGCGTATATTATTAGACTTTGCAAAGGCAAATATCATCATCGCCTCGCAAACGGTGGCAATTGTAAGCTTCCCGAAAAAAGAATAACTAGCATTTCAGCTAGTCAGCCAGTCAGTTTGTCAGACTTACTAGCTGACAAACTGACTGGCTGACTAGCGAATTAGCTCGCCAAGGTCGATAAATCACCCAATTCTTGGCCCAAAACCTTTGCTTTCAACACACGGCGCATAATTTTGCCAGAACGTGTCTTCGGTAAATCATCCACAAAATCAACAGTGGTCGGTTTGGCAATCGGGCCCACTTCATGACCCACATGATCACGTAACTCAGCACTTAATTTATCACTGGGTTCATACCCATTCTGCAAAATACAAAACGCTTTGATGATATTGCCTCTGAGTTGATCAGGAATGCCAATGACGGCCGCTTCTGCAACAGCGGGGTGGCTCACCAACGCGCTTTCAACTTCGGCCGTTCCCAAACGATAACCAGAAACTTTAATCACGTCGTCGATACGGCCGATTATCCAGATATACCCATCCTCATCTTTTTTGGCACTATCACCAGGCAAATACCAACCCTGCTCCTCATAGCGGCTCCAATATTGACGCACATACCGGTCTGGATCACCAAAGATAGTACGCAACATAGCAGGCCACGGCCGTTTAATCACCAAATACCCTTCTTCATTCACACCTGCCGGCTCACCCTCTTCATCCACCACATCGATATCCACACCGGGGAAACCCCGCGTGCCAGAGCCGGGCTTAAGCGGCACAGAAGGCAGTGGTGTAATCATGAAACCGCCAGTTTCGGTTTGCCACCATGTATCCATAATCGGACAACGTTCCTTGCCAATCACACGATAATACCAACTCCATGCCGCTGGATTAATCGGCTCACCTACCGACCCCAACAAACGCAAAGAGGATAAATCATGTAGGTTCGGCCAACTTTCACCAAAACGCATCAACCCACGTATTGCTGTCGGTGCCGTGTATAAAATTGTGATGCCATATTTGGCTACCAACGACCACCAACGATCTGGATTAGGATGGGTTGGTGCGCCCTCATACATGAAACTAGTTGCGCCCAAAATAAGGGGCGCGTAAACAATATAGCTGTGACCTGTAATCCAACCAGGATCGGCCGCACACCACCAAATATCTTCCGGCCTCATATCAAAGACCCACTTTAACGTGGTTGCTGTACCAACCATGTAACCGCCATGCGTGTGTAAAATCGCCTTAGGCTTGCCAGTTGTGCCAGATGTATACAAAATAAACAGTGGATCTTCAGCATCCATCACCTCAGTCGCAGCCTTTGGGTCTGCGATGGGTAAAGCCATCAAATCATGATACCAATGGTCACGATCCGGCACCATCTCAATATCTTGGCCGGTGCGTTTGACACACACCACACTATGGATCGTATCTGCACGCTCAACTGCGGCATTGGCAATTTCCTTCAGCGGTACAATATTGCCGCGCAGCCAGGCTCCATCACAAGTAATCAGCACTTGCGATTGGCTGTCATTGATGCGATCTAACAAAGCTTCAGTCGAAAAACCCCCGTAAACAACGGAGTGCATCGCACCAATTTTGGCACAAGCCAACATCGCAATCATCAGTTCAGGAATGCGCCCCATGTAAATGGTGACCCGATCCCCCTTGACAACACCCAACGAACGCAGCACTGACGCAAATTTACATACCTCATGATTCAACTGCTGGTAAGTATAAGTGCGCGTATCACCAGGCTCACCCTCAAAAATAAGCGCAGCCTTGTTACGCACAGAACTGCGCATATGCCGGTCAAGGGCATTGTGGATAATATTAACCTTCGCCCCAACAAACCATTTATAAAAAGGGGCATTATGTTCATCCAGCACTTTTTCCCAGGGCTGGTACCATTCAAAGTTTTCGGCAGCTATACGCCCCCAAAATCC
>CAYGMR010000343.1:0-6439 GCA_964350725.1 uncultured Ardenticatenaceae bacterium
CGGATTTCACGAATTTAGGCCGTTTTAATTCGTGAAATTGGTGAAATTCGTGGCAGATTTTTCTGGTTTGTCCAGGTTAGGAAGTAAAAAGAATGAATTTGATTACACTGATGGAAAATGAACGCGAAACGATTGTGGGTGTGGCTACGGAGTCCCTTTACCATTCGCGGCTTGTACATTATGAAGAAGATGGCATTGATGAAGGGCGTCTGCGCCTGGAACGTGTCTTTGACATCACGCTCAACAGCATCAAAGAGCGTACATTGTTACCGGTTATTGAACATGCCCACCGCATCGCCGAGGAGCGCTTTCAAGCTGGTTATGATTTGAGCGAAGTCCAAACGGCGATAAATGTATTGGAAGAAGCGCTCTGGCGACGTGTGGTCGCCATGACCCCACCCGACGAATTAGCCGAAAGCGTTGGCTTGATGAGTACGGTTCTGGGCACCATGAAAGATGAATTGGCACGCAAATATGTCGAGCTTGCCAGCCATCAAAAAGCGCCCTCTTTGAATTTGTCGGCCATGTTCAAAGGCACATATGGGTAAAATTCGAGCAATTAGCTAGTCCGCATTTCAGCAATCAGCTTTTCAACAGTTGGTTGGCTAAGTACAGACAAACATACAATGATGGATCGCTCGCGGTCGTGTCTCCTGACCGTGCCGCAATCGAATCCAATCAACAAACCCTGTAACGGCAATGGCAAATTCATATTCTTCTTCCCCTAAAAAAACCTAGTGCCCTCTGTGGGGAATCCCATCACCGAAATAAAAAAGGGCGACCAATGGCCGCCCTCTTGTTCTAATAAGGATTGGAATTGATTCTTATCCCATCGCTTCAACAACTAGTTCAGCCACATCCTTGACTTGCATTGGTTCGCCATGCTCACGATTGGCATCAATCATCATCGTCGCGCAGAAGGGGCAGCCTACAGCCAATGTGCTTGCGCCTGTCGCCTGTGCTTGTTCGAAGCGCACCAGATTGACAGCATCGCTGCCATGTTCCTCTTCCTTCCAATATTGGGCGCCACCGGCGCCACAGCAGAAGGAATCTTTCCCATGTTTGTCCATTTCCAACAAGGTCGCGCCGGCTTTGGCTAAGGCATCGCGTGGGTCGTTGATGATGCCGTTATGTCTGCCAAGATAACACGGATCATGGAACGTAACTTGCTCTAACTTGCTGCCATTTAATTGTAGTTTACCCTTGCCGATTAAATCAGAGATCAATTGGGTATGATGGAACACATCATAATTGCCGCCAAACTCTTCATACTCTTTGCCAATTGTTGTGAAGCAGTGCGGACAGCTTGTAACGATGCGTTTTTTATCCGCACCTGCGCCATTTAATATCTCGATATTGCTTTGTGCCATTTCCCAGAATAGATATTCATTGCCGGCACGCCGCGCAGAATCGCCCGTGCAAGATTCAGCATCACCCAAAACCGCAAAGCTAACATCGGCCGCATTCAAGATGGTGGCCACTGCACGCACTGTCTTTTGGGAATCAGGATTGAATGCACCTGCACAACCCACCCAGAGCAGATATTCATAATCGGGGTTTTCTTCAACAGTCGGCACATCGAAGGGCAGTGGTTTGGCCCATTCCATGCGGTCTTCGGTTGATTGCCATGGGTTGCCGGTACGCTCCATGCCGACAAAAGCACCCTTTAGTTCATCGGGGAAGGCGCTTTCCATCATCACCTGGTCGCGCCGGATTTCCATGATGTCGAGCATTGGCGCATTGCCAACCGGACACACTTCAATGCAATGACCACAGGCTGTACAGGCCCAGACTGCACTTTCGCTGATGGCGAAATCGAGCAATCTGGCTGGTTCAAGTTCACCATTGGCCAGTGTGCCCATATTTTCTTTGGCGTAATAACGTTTGTTGATTTCAAGGGCGGCTGGTGATAGCTCTTTACCGGTATTATAAGCGGGACAGACTTCCTGGCAGCGATTACACATGATACAGGCGAAGGTGTCGAGTACCTGGGTTTGATCCAGATCGAAAAAGGTGGCTGCGCCAAATTGTTCGATGGATTCATCTTCGAAATCGAGTGTAAACATTTGCCCCAGATAGGTGCGATCTGGGGTTGTCATGAAGTTAACGGGCCCCATGATTAGGTGGATATGTTTTGTGTAGGGGAAATAGGGGATGAACAAGATGATGAGGCCAATCGCCATCCACCAACCGGCATGTAATGTGAAAACCAGTAGTGGTTCGGGCCAATTGACCATAAATGTATTGGCGACAAAGCTTGCGGTTGGCTGCCAGGGTGTTAAATCTTCTGCCAACGCGACTTTGGAGGCCGAGGCCATAATGCTGCCAGTGACATGCAAAAAGATGAAGATGATCACGATCAACGAATCGGTGTTGATGCTGCCTTTGCGTGCTTTAGGATTTAGTTTGACATTTTCGCGTGCTTTGAGGACGGGGTCTTTTTTGCCAAAGCGGCGTACCAGGAAGAAAAGTAAACCAATCAGCACAAGCAGGCTAAAAATATCAGCCAACAAAAGGTAAACATTACCCAGAAATGTACCTTCCATGAAGTGGAAGCCGGGAATTAACCCTTCGGCCACATCGACCAGGTTGACCAGTCCATAGAAAATGAAGCCGTAAGCTACACCGTAATGGAAAATTGAAACGATACGACGATGGCTGATGATGTCGCCCTGACTAAATAAAGTGCGCACACCGATGAGTAAGCGTTTGAATTTGTTGTCCAGGGCGAGTGTGCCTTGACCTTTGCCAATGATGCGTACCATATGGCCCCAGGTGTTAACGGCCGCTACGCCACAAATAAGTACGAGGAGGGCGAACAAAATAAGTTCGATGGGTGTTAACATGTGATCCTCTTTCTCCTTAGCTGTTCACCACAGAGGGCACAGAGAACACAGAGAAAAGAGGGTGTGTTTCCTGTAATTCTGTGGGATTTTTATGTAGCGCTTATTTTACCCTAAGTTTTGACGCGGTGCATCAAAAACGTGTGGTTTTGTGGTGCCATGCACGGGTAAAAAGGTCTGGGAAGCTAAGCGCCTTAAACCGCGTGCATGGCTCTGCTTACTTGGCGCTGGGTAAACAACAAGAAAGGATTGGATTTTGCAGTATAATTGCGCCGATGGAAAAGAATTGGAAGGGCAGAACTTGGCGCTTGTTGGTGATTGTGGCGCTTATTGGGTTATTTATCGCTTTATGGCCAGCAGCGACTTCATTGTATGATCTGACTGGGGAAGAGGCATTGCCGGGGCAAGCTGCTGGAGTGGTGCATTGGCTGAATACGGCCGTTCGTCCACAACCACAACTTGACCAAGAAACGGCCGTTGCCCACACCGATGTCAATATCCTGGGTGTCAACACCTTTTTGCAACAAGAAGTTGAGCCCGAAAAACGTGAGTTGAGTCTGCAAATGAGTGCAGATGCTGGCTTCCGTTTCATGCGCCAGGAGTTTCAATGGGAAGATATTGAAATCCACGGCAAGGGCGATTTCATTGACCGACGTAATGATGAAGCGGGTGTGGATGCGTGGGCTAAATATGACAATATTGTCGATTTGGCTGAACAGCAGAATATCGAAATTATTGCACGTTTGAGCAATCCACCATCCTGGTCGCGTTCTTTACCTGATGAAGAGATTGGTTCGCTGGCTCCACCTGACAATTTTGACGATTTTGGTGATTTTGCGGCGACTGTGGCGGGTAGGTATAACGGCCGTATCCACTATTACCAAATCTGGAACGAACCTAACGGCAATGAAGAATGGGGCAAACAGGATGTTGATCCTGAAGCCTATACTGAATTGTTATGTGTGGCTTATGAGCGCATCAAAGCTGTCAATCCAGAGGCGGTTGTGTTGGCGGGCGCATTAACGCCGACGGTTGCCATGGACGGCCGTCACATGAACGATCTGATCTATTTACAACGCATGTACAATGCTGGCGCCGCCGATTGTTTTGATATCATGTCGGCGCAAGGGTACGGTTTATGGTCTGGCGCTGCGGATCAACGTTTGAAGCCAACGGTGATTAACTATCCACATAATTTGTATTTACGTGATCTGATGGTGCGTAACGGTGACGGGACAAAGCCAATTTGGATTAGTGAATTGGGTTGGAATGTGGTGCCAGCGGGGATGGAAGCGCGGTTCGGACGTGTAACTGAGGAGCAGCAAGCGCGTTACGCAGTTGAGGCATACCAGCGTGCCCAAGCTGATTGGCCCTGGGTAGGGGTGATGAATTATTGGTTTTTGAAACGGCCAGCCGATTGGGAGAAAGATCAATCCTGGTATTATTTTCGTTTGCTGGAGCCTGATTTTACACCGCTGCCGGTTTATACGGCTTTGGTAGAGTATGGGCAGCAGCCGCCAGCAGTTGAGCCTCAAGCAAATTGGGTTTATGTTTGGAATGGGTTACGGCCGTTGCTTTTCATCATAAGCTGTGCCATTCTGTTTTTTGCTCTGCTAAGATTTTTGAATCAACAACCAAAAAGTTCTGATGACACGGATAGAAAAAAACGCGGATACTAAATTTGACCAAATCCGTGTTTCTTTTTATCCGTGTCACTTAAAATCAAGCCCGTTGACTCAATGATCTCGGTCGCGATGCTTCGCCTTTTAGTTTTAACCGCCTAGATTCTATTTCATCAATTTTCTGGCGAATTTTGTCGTAGCTAACCAATCTTTCAGTTTAGTAAAACCTTTTTGGGGTGGCGGTGCGAATATCTTGGTCATATATTCCGAGCCTTCGGCTGGCGAAAGTGTTGGATTTGCTGCCAATGTCCAATCTTCTGGATCATATCTGAGGCAGGCCAAATATTCATCTAATTGTGGTTTTAACTGCTGGACATCATTTTCGGTAAACCACCTGCGCCAATTGTCAAACTTTTTGCTTCTTTCGACGCGCTTTAACTGGCCCGGTACGGACGCTTCCAGGCTAATTGGAAAACCCAAATAGTCATTTAGCCCAACGACATTATTGGTGACAAAATCTTCGTATTTTAAGATATGCCACTCATCCCCCAAATTTTTTGTCAATGCACATAAATTTCGAACGGAATCCAAAATGGAGGCTGGCACTTCTGGTCTAAGCGCTAAAAGGGCTGTGAAATCAACGGTTTGCGGCTCTTTTTCTTTTTGTAAAACTAGTTTGAGGGCCGATGGGAATTTTTCGCGAGGTGGATTGTCGCTTTTATTCCACGAATAAAAGAAAGTGCTGATCAACAAATCGCGTGGGTCACGAATGATGCAAATCTTTTTGTTGTAATACCCAGCAACCAACGCCAATTGCTGTGGGTATTGCGGGTAATAGAGCGCCTTGGTGATATAGCTGTCATATTTTCGATAAATTTTGCGATGGAATTCAATGTGATTCAAACATTGGGTGGTGTAGGGTTCAAAATAGACTTTCATGTTCGCATCAACATCTGCGATGCGATAGGTTAGAATGGATGTGCCGCTTTTGCCCATGCCCAGAACCAGGATTTTTTTGGCATCTTCCTCAAATTCTAATGACTCTGTTTCTTGTTTAATTTCTTGAAGGTAGGAATCGCTGTAATAAAACCAGGGACTGTTCACCAATTCTACTTGCTCCGTGCCCGCATAAACTTGGACTTTGCAATTGGGTGGTAGTTTAATGCCTGCTTGTTGTAGGTTTAGGTCAAAACCACAATAACCTGTTGGATGCAGCCCCGCGTCAGCTACGTCATGCCGCAGCACCTGGGCAGGCAGGGTGATAACTTCCTCGTCGTTGAATTTAAGTGTGATGGTTACGGCCGTTTCTTGATCCTCTAGCAATGCCCAACCATAGATGCGGGTGGGGGAGACATCATCCAAAAAGCCAACGATATTTTGTTTTGAACTCATATTATTTAAGTGCCGCCTTGTTTGTAGTTCGGAAAAGGCGTGTAGTCACTCAAATGGATTCCTGCCTACACAGGAATAACGTTTTAGTGATTCTGCCTTTTCTGCGGCAACATTATATAATCGGCAGCTAATGATGACAAAGCAATCAAATTCTGCCCGTCTAACTTGCGGCTGGCTAATAGCTATATTCATTCTGTACTTGCTTTTAGCGACTGGCTTGCGCTTTTATAAACTTGATGCGCAATCATTCTGGAATGATGAGGGCAACAGCGCACGCCTTAGTGAACGCTCCATCGACTTGATCATCGAAGGCACAGCCAGCGATATCCATCCACCGTTGTATTATCTTATGCTGCGTGGTTGGCGTGAACTGCTGGGTGAGCATGAATTTGGACTGCGGTCGTTTTCTGCTTTTGCGGGCATATTGGTGGTGGCGGCAACAGCAAAGTTGGGACTTCTTGTTTTTGGTAAGACGGGCATGGTCGCGAGACACGGTCCTAAACGTTGGGTGTTATTGCCGTTGGTGGCTGTTTTTTGGACGGCCGTTAACCCCGCATTGATTTACTACAGCCAGGAAACACG
>CAYGMR010000344.1:0-6436 GCA_964350725.1 uncultured Ardenticatenaceae bacterium
GGGAAGTTCATGCGCGCCACGTTATCGAGTTCCATTAAATCTTGCAGGGTAGCAACGGCCGTATTGGCAACCGAAGCATATGCCAATCGAATCATATCCCAAGCGATGTTACGGCCGTCGATAGCCATGTAACGGCGAATATGGTCGCGCTCGTCATTATTGGCATTTTGGAACCAACCGGTCACGGTTTCATTGTCATGTGTGCCAGTGTAGACCACGCAGTTTTGTGTGAAATTATGTGGCAAGAAGCCGCTGTTGCGTTCGCCGCCAAAGGCAAACTGCAAAATTTTCATGCCAGGGAAATCGAAACGATCCCGTAAAGCTTCGACTTCAGGAGTAATCAAGCCCAAATCTTCGGCGATGAGCGGCAGCATGCCTAGTTGTTCTTCCATGGCACTGAAAAAGGCTTGGCCGGGGCCCTTAATCCATTTGCCGATAACGGCCGTTTCTTCAGAAGCTGGAATCTCCCAATACGCATCAAAGCCACGGAAATGATCGATGCGCACAATATCCGCCTGCACAAAACACATCTGCAGTCGTCTGGTCCACCACACATAATCATTATCCGCCATCACATTCCAGCGATAAAGCGGATTGCCCCAACGCTGTCCAGTGACGCTGAAATAATCGGGCGGCACACCGGCAACAACCGTCGGCGAGCCATCCTCCTCTAAATAAAACAAACCCGGATTGGCCCACACATCGGCACTGTCAAAAGCCACAAAAATCGGAATATCACCGACAATTTGAATGCCATGATCGTTCGCATATGTTTTCAGGTCGAGCCATTGATTGAAGAACAAAAACTGCCAGAATTTGTAGGTGCGTACCACATCGGCTAATTTTTCTGACCATACAGCCATCGCTTCTGGCTGACGATGCGCAATCTCATGCGGCCATGTGTTCCAAACGCCGCCTTCATGTTCGACATGATGATTTTTGAGTGCCATAAATAAGGCATAATCATCCAGCCAGGCTGCCTGTTCTTCACAAAACGCGGCAAAAGCATCCCGCTGTTCGCCCAGTCCATATATCTGAAAATGGGCGTATGCTTGCCGCAGCAGATCATATTTATAGTCGATGATCCAGCCAAAATCGACGCTGTCAGTCGGGAATGGCGGCACTTCGGCGACTGCTTCCGGCGGTAAATACCCATCCTGCACAAGCTTGTCTGGGCTGATCAATAAAGGGTTGCCGGCGAAAGCAGAGAAACATTGATAGGGAGAGTCGCCGTATCCAGTAGGACCGAGTGGCAAAATCTGCCATAATGATTGCCCGGCTTTGCCCAAAAAATCTACAAAGTGATAAGCTGCCCCGCCTAAATCGCCAATGCCATAACGACTAGGGAATGATGTTGGATGGGCCAGTACGCCTGCTGAACGTGGAAATCGCATAATAAACTCCAATAAAAATGTTGGGCGATTTTGCAAACCGCCTCCCGATTTACAAAATCGGACTACATGCTAGCCATAGCCCATTCATACAACTGTTGATACCCTTGGGCTGAACGGCCCCAGGAATAATCTGACATCATGCCATTGCGTTGGATTTGGCTCCAGCTATCTTTATCAACATTATAGATGTAGATCGCTTTTTGCAAAGCATGCCAAAAAGCCTCAGCGCTGTAATCATAGAATGTGAAGCCCGTTATACCATCTTGCACGGTGTCGGCCAGACCCCCCGTCGCGCGCACAACCGGCACACTGCCATAGCGCATGGCAATGAGTTGCCCCAGGCCACAAGGTTCAAAGCGCGAAGGCATGATAAACATATCGCTGCCGGCATAAAGCAAAGGAGCTAAACCGGCGTTGTAAGTCAGGATGGCAGTCATTTTGTCGCGATGGTAACTGGCTAGTTGGGCAAACATAGTTTCATATTGCGGATCGCCGGTGCCCAAGACGATAAATTGGGCATCGCCAGCAAAGCCATTCATCAAAAGATGTAATGCATGACCGGTAATATCCAACCCTTTTTGGAAATCTAACCGCGAAACCAAAGCGATCAAGGGCACATTGTCGCGTTGGGGTAAACCCGCGTAAGCTTGCAGGGCATAGCGGTTTTGAATGCGATTTTCAAGAGTTTCGAGATCATAATGATACGGTAGGCGCTTGTCGCTGCTTGGATTCCACTCATCGTAATCCAAACCGTTGAGGATGCCATGTAGATTATGCGTACGATACCGCAAAAGTCCATCGAGGTTGGCACCGCCAGATGGCGTTTGAATTTCGCGTGCATAGGTCGGGCTGACAGTATTGATGAGGTTGGCATGGTAGATGCCGCGTGCCATGAAGTTGACTTCGCCATACGCTTCTTCGTTGAGCGAATGGGTGATGATGCCCAAATAATCCATGATATGCCAGTTGGCCTTGCCCTGGTGCGCCAGGTTGTGGATAGTGAAGACGCTGGGGATGCCGCGAAAACGCTCGTCGGCCTGTCCAGCAGTGGCTAGCCAAGTGACGGCTGGTGCGGTATGCCAATCGTGGGCGTGTAAAACGTCCGGCCGCCAATCGATGAATGAGGTCAGTTCTAATGCTGCCCGGCTGAAAAAGGCGAAGCGATAGACATCATCCCAATAACCGTAGAGTGTGTCGCGTTTGAACAACTGCCATTCGGCGATGAAGTAGATAGGCACATCGCTATCGGGCAGAAGCCCTTGAAAGACGCCGGCCGGAATGTTGCCATCGCCGGTGGGCACATCAAGCTGCCCCTCCATTGACACTATGCCGGGATAGCCTGCTTCAATGTTTTTGTAGGCGGGCATAACGACACGGACGTCGTGGCCCATTTTTTTGAGCGCTTTGGGCAGGGAGCCGCCGATATCGCCCAGACCGCCGGTTTTGGCGAAAGGGGCGACTTCGGCGCTGATAAACAGAATTTTTAATGCTTTGGCCATTTGTTGCCTCGATTTGTTTCTAACAACGGCACAGTCTTCGTTTATATTAAACTAGCCGAAATAAGACCTGCCGTGAGCGGGTTATGATTTTAATTGTATTGTCCCTGATTTTTGCAGCTTGTTCAAATGATTGGCTAGACTCTGGTTGTTATGAAAGTTCCACTTCTTCACGAGCCGCTTCTTTGATAGTTTGCCAAAGAGAAGAAACCTCTTTGCCTAAATCTGAAGCTTTTTTGTCTACATAGGCTTCGTCAAACATTTGATCTTTTTCCCAATACTGATAAACCATCATCTCGTAAATATCCGCAGGATGGCGACGTGATTTTCCTTCACGCCAGGCCAACAATTTACCAAAAATAACATCTTCAGACCGTGCGCACCAAAATTGAAGCGGTTCCTTGCCGGACAATTCAATTGCCCATATAAGGTGCGTCCAGGGTTTCTAATTTGTATAGAATATCAAGGAAAAGTGTCAAATCGGGGTCGGATTTTTTGGACACGCTCTATCTCCTCCAAAACCTTCATGTTCAATTCATTGATTGTGAGGTGAGGATACTTGTGACGTAAACGGCCGCGTTTGAGACCAACCAGGAGTTCGCGAGTATCCAGCATGGTTTGGATACGTTGACCGGGTGAGAGTTTGCTGCGTATGCGCAAAAACTCTATATCTATGGGATCAAATTGGTAGGTCATCGGTTTTGCCTTCAAGCTCTGTTTTTCATCACTGTAGCAATTATACCATACACGTTTTCAAATATAGACACATTCATTTCTTCAAGAAAAAAACAGTCAATTGATGTTTCACTCCCCTTTAATGTGGTGCGAAGGGCGATGGGCTGTTGTACAATAGTGACAGGTTAATTTTTTGGAGCAGATGATGTCATTTCGCCGCATGATTCCTTTTCTTTTATTAAATGTTCTTGTTTCGGCCACGGTTGTGTTGGTGATTTTGTGGTGGTGGGACGGCCGTTCTCCACAATCCCTCATGGATTCACCTGGCATACAGGGAGAAGCTGCGCTTGCTGAGCTGCTGCCACCTCAACCTGATGACGCGCTACAACCCACTGAACAACCCGCCGCCGATGAAGTAGAAGAAGATACGGCAGGAGAAACGGCCGTTGAAACAGCGGGCGATCCGAGTGGCGAACAAATCCATGTTGTGCGTGCCGGTGACACTGTCGGACGCATCAGTGGTCAATATGGCGTGGCCATTGAAGCTATCATGGAAGCCAATGGCATGTCTAATCCCAACTTCTTGTTCGTCGGTCAAGAGTTAATCATTCCCAATCTAAGCGGCATTCCAACCCCCATACCAACAGTTAATGAGGAAGAAGAAGCTGCCGATAACAGTGCGCCGCCAACCCCCATTCCTCCCGTTGCGGTTGATGAGGGTGTGCCTTTGGTTGAGATAACGGCCGTTAGAAATGTCGGAAATGTTGACAAAGAAGTGATTGAAATTGTCAACAGCGGCAGCAGTGAAGTTAATCTGGCGGGTTGGCAAGTGCGGGATCAATCTGGTAATAGCTACACATTTGGCTATGTTACTTTGTTTGGCGAAGGGGCGGGTATTTTATTGTTTTCGGGCAACGGACTAGATGGCCCCACTAATTTTAACTGGGGTCAAGATGATGCTGTTTGGGAGCCAGGGGAAATAGTCCAAATAGTTGATATAGATGACAATGTGATCGCAGAATACATGGTCCCATAAGTTAAGTACATGGAGGTGTTAGATGCGTGGTTTAATTGATCGCAAAGGGGAGCAGTTTGCATATATCGTTGGCAATGTGGTGTATACATTGGATGATGAGCCGACCGGGCGTTTAGAGGACAACTTCATCCTCGACTTGGCTGGCAACCAACGCTGGCGTGTCAATGGAGATGGCATTTATTCGTTGGATAACAGCGAAACCATCGGCTTCCTAAGCAGCGAAGTCTCAGACGAATATTTGTAGCAAACATAACGCAACCACTTGACTAAACGACGACTAGACTAAATCCACGGAGGTTTATTTATGCGAATTGGCGCACATATTAGCGCGGCAGGCGGTATTTTCAAGGCTTTTGAACGTGCCGCTGACATTAATTGCGAGACAATGCTGGTGTTTACAAAAAGCAACCGGCAATGGAAAGCAAAGCCGCTTGCAGAGGAAGATATTACCAAATATAAGGCAGCCGAACAGGAATTTGCTTCGGTGCAGCCAGTGGCAGTTCATGCCAGTTACCTGATCAACATCGCTTCGCCCGACCCGGTTTTGTGGGAGAAATCTTACCAAGCGCTCAAAGTTGAAGTTGAACGTGCCGGCTTGTTAGGCATTCCATTGATTACTTTTCATCCAGGATCACACATGAAAAGCACGCCGCAAGAAGGATTAACACGTATTGCGCAAGGTGTTGAACGCGTGTTGGTAGAAACGGCCGAATCTGCCCCCAACACAACAGTTTGTCTCGAAACAATGGCCGGACAAGGCACCAATTTAGGCGCGAAGTTTGAACATCTGGCTTATATTCTTGGCGAGGTTGGCCATCATGCGCGTGCGGGTGTCTGCTTTGATACCTGTCATGTTTTCGCGGCGGGTTATGACATCCGCACGCCAGAAGCCTATGCGACGACAATGGCTGAGTTCGACCAGGTGATTGGTTTGGAGCATCTCAAGGTTTTCCACTTTAATGACAGCAAATTCGAGCTGGGCCAAAATAAAGATCGTCATGCACATATCGGCGAGGGCTTTATCGGTAAACAGGGTTTTGCCAACTTTTTGAATGATCCACGCTGGCAAAACCATGCCGCCCATTTGGAAACCCCCAAGAAAGAGAAAGATGAAGACGGCAACGAGATCGAAATGGATCCGATTAATTTAGCCGTTTTGCGTGAACTCAGAGGCGATTGATTGACATATGATTATCGTTGATGCGCATCTTGATATTGCTTATAACGCATTAAAATACGGCCGTGACGTGCGCAAACCGGTGGCTGCAATTCGTGCCGGTGAAAAGCGTGACAATGCACGCGGCACAGCAACCGTAGCTCTACCCGAAATGCGCCAGGCTGGTGTGGGGCTGGTGTGGGGCACGATTTTTGTTTCGCCAACAGAATCTGCCTTAAAGTTTGGCGGCGACAAACATATGACTTACAGCAATGCCGCCGAAGCGCATAAGCTGGGTATGGATCAGTTGGATTATTATCGACGCTTGGCTGATGATGAAGCCAATGATTTAAGACTGGTGGGGTCATTGAGTGACTTGGATGTGGTTTTGGCGAGTCAGGGGGGGCAACGGCCGTTAATTGGCCTACTCCCGCTGATGGAAGGCGCAGACCCCATTCGCGAACCAGCAGAGCTTGAATTGTGGGTTGAAATGGGATTGCGGGCAGTTGGCTTAGCTTGGGATGATACCCGTTATGCAGCCGGTTCATGGCGCGACAGCAAACATGGCCTCACCCCAGCAGGCATAGAATTGTTGGAAGTGATGGCTGACCTCGGCGTGATCCTCGATCTGGCACACATGAACGAAAAAGCAACGCTAGAAGCACTTGAGCGGTTTGAA
>CAYGMR010000345.1:0-6417 GCA_964350725.1 uncultured Ardenticatenaceae bacterium
ACACCCCAACCAACAATACCTAAACCATTGATCATAGTTGTATGTGAATCTGTGCCGACAAGGCTATCTGGAAAAGCGACCACATCGTCACCCTCTGTTTTGGTCATGACAACCTGACCTAAATATTCGAGGTTAACCTGATGCACAATGCCAGTAGCTGGCGGCACAACGCGGAAATTCTCAAAAGCATCACGACCCCATTTCAGAAATTCATAACGCTCACGATTGCGTTGAAATTCACGTTCGGCGTTGTACATAAGTGCAAACGCAGAACCAAAACGATCCACTTGCACGGAATGGTCAATAACCAGATCAACAGGCACTTGCGGATTGATCTTTTTGGGATCGCCACCTAAACGTGCTATAGCGGAACGCAGTGCAGCTAAATCTACAACAGCGGGTACACCGGTGAAATCTTGCAAAATCACACGGCCCGGTTTAAATGGCAGCTCATCTTTTGCTGGATTGGCAGCCTGCCAACCAGCCAATTTGGTCACATCTTCAGGCATAACTTCATAGCCATCGCAGGAACGCAGCAATGCTTCTAGCAACACCTTGATTGAAAAAGGTAGGCGCGAAATATCACCAAATTGTGTTAATTTGTCTAACTGATAATAATAAACATCGGTGCCTGGCAATTTTGCACGTGCACCAAAATGATCATTTTGTTTACTCATAAGTCACCTCTTTTTGGTAAACAGTCTAAATCTTTTTCCGTGGGATTGGAATAGATTTGGCTTAAGGTTGGGTAATTTTATGCGACAGACTATTTGTCTTCCACAGCTCCCCACTATCATTCAGGGAATGAATTTCGATATTACTATACCTATTATAGCTTAGGTATCAAATAGGCGGAAGTTTGACTTTAATTTGATGTTTGTGCTCTTCATTTTTGTGTGGGGCTGCAGTTGTAAAAACAATAGGCACAGGCGTTATAGATCGCAGTAACGTGACCAGGCTGGTTGTAAGCCAATCTGCTCCTCGAAGTACGCGAAGAAAGCGTGAAAAATTGTCTTCTAGTAGCGCTAGATCGACATATTAAATGGTAAAATGTTATTTATGGTTCCGGCATCACTCTTGTTGCCGGAATTTTTCCATTTTTAAGGAGAACGAGATGAAACGCTTCATACCTTTTTTTGTGATTTTGGCCATAGCGCTACTGTGGTCTCAAACTTTACGCCAAACTGAATCGGCCGTATCGGCCGATGCTGATCTACCTTCTTTAACCTATTTAGGCGAAGGCGCAGCCACCTATACAGTTGAAGAAGGCAAAAACTTTATTGTCAAACGGGCCTATGAATTCCGTTTTGATTTTGTGCCGGGGCCAACATATACGGCCGTTGCTGGTGAACGTGTCTGGCAATCAATGAATACAAATGCGGCTCCGCCAGCTGAATTCCATGCCTGGACTGAAATTGGCCCCGTCACACCCGATTGTGTCATTGCGTATATTGGCATTGATGATGATATTGACGGCCGTATCAATCACTTTTACCTGGATGACACAATTGTTCACACAGTTACCGAAGGGATGGTTTTCAGCGGTCAATTTACAGTTCCTGCCAGCGGACAATTAAGGTTCTATGCAGAGGACAGTGTTGGCGGTTATCTATCAGCTTGTGAATCTCAACCCACACCCACCTTAGAACCCACCGCCACAGAGTCACCTGAACCCACAGCGACGCCATCAGCTACCGCAACAGAAACACCTCAGTCCACAGCGACCCCCTCAGCCACACCAACCGGTGCAACAACAGTAACAGTCACTGCTGAAAGCTCTACAACTCCCACAAGCACGGCGACCGCAACACAGCCGCCCACAATTGAGCCATCCGCTACAGTCACTGTGACTTCTGAACCCACAGCAACACCTAACATTCCCGATGTCACACCCACGCCCACAAAGGAACCGCGCAAAAACGCCTGTCTACGTATCAATTTTGATATTAGCGGCGACCATGCACATCCTGGCAACTTCATCGTTCAAGAAGTTGGCGGCCGCTTGTTAGCATCCTGGCACGCCGAGGAAGGATGGCAAGACAGTGGTTGGATTCAAGAGATAGATATTACATATCCTTCAGTTTTTGTAGAAGTTTTCTTTATCTCGGATTACGGCGGTGAGCCCATAAAAATGCACATTCTTAATCCAGCCCCGGGTACAGAATACGGTTGGCTTTCGCGTGGTATTTGCCATGCATTGGAAGTTGGATGGCCAGAAAATATGCCAGAACTACCCACGCCTGACCCAAATGCAACTCCCAATCCTGTAGTTGAGGATGGCGTCAATAAAAACTGGACACCCGTACAGCTTCCTCCAGCAACATCCACGCCCAAAAGTGCCGCTTCATCCTTATCGTAAGATTCAACCATCTTATATTAATGGGCCACAATTAAGCAGTGCCGTTTTCATAAGAACGACAACCAAAAAACCAGACCAGCTAAGCGGTCTGGTTTTTTTGTGCAAAATTTTCCAGATGGACAGTTTAGGCCATCCATGATACATTTTTGCTCCATTTTAAGGTACTAAGTAAGCGTTCGATAATAACTTCACCGAGAAAAGAACGCTTACCACTAGCCAGCCGTTCTCCAAACCGCTAAGTTGAAAACGGCTGGCGACTAAGACAGATGACGGCAGACAAAAGATCAGTCATTCGTCTGCTATCAAACAGAAAATTTGGTTGAATAGGACAATCTATGCAAATAACTATCGTCGTTCATGGTGGTGCGGGAGCCTGGGATTTGAGCTCTGGCCGACTTGAAATTGGAAAAGCAGCATGCCGCGAGGCAGCAACGGCAGGACAAGCGATTTTAATAGCGGGCGGATCAGCGTTGGATGCTGTGGAAACGGCCGTCAATATCCTCGAAGACAATCCTGTTTTAGACGCCGGACGGGGCAGCTATTTGAATGCTGTGGGTGAAATCGAAATGGATGCGTTGATCATGGACGGCCGTACGCTTGAAATGGGTGCAGTCGCGGCCGTACAGCGCGTGCAATACCCTATTAGCTTGGCACGGCGTGTGATGGTAGACAGCGAACACAACGTATTAGTTGGGCATGGGGCCGACCGCTTTGCTGATCAAATCGGATTCCCACGCTGTGAATTTACTGATTTGTTGGTCGGTGAAGAGCTGCAAAAATATCAGCAACTGCGTGCTAATTCTGCGTACCAAACCGACACAATTTTCAACGAACCTGGCGCGATGGGTGATACGGTTGGTGCGGTGGCCATAGATGTGAACGGCAATTTAGCCACGGCGACTTCAACAGGCGGCACACGTAAAAAACAGCCAGGACGTGTCGGCGACAGTCCATTGGTTGGTTCTGGTGGCTATGCGGATAATAGGACGGCTGCGGTCAGTGCAACAGGCAATGGTGAAAAATTGATGCGCGTGCTGATAAGCAAACAAGTGTGTGATTTTGTGGCTGCCGGACGAACAGCTAAAGAAGCGTGTGAAGCGGCTATTGATGTATTAGCAGAACGTGTGCAAGGCGAAGGCGGTTTAATTGCGATTGATGCACAAGGTAACGTCGGTTTTGCGTTTAATACAGACGCAATGCCCTATGCATATGCTATAAATGGTAACTCGGTGGTGGACGGCCGTTGATAAATTTCTGCGGATTGAAATCCGCAGCTAGCAAGAAGGAAGTGCGTTAAAACGCACTAGTAGTCGATCAAATAGAGTTTGACGGATAATTGTAAAACGATTTGGTAAATCGCAGCGGAACGATTTACCAAATCGCGCTACCTACAACCCAACAAAATAACATTGACGAACTAATAGTATGCGAATTAAGACATAATGAATGCTTCTCATAAAGCCAAACAGGGCTGGCATAATCTGGCAAACAAACGCATATTTTGGATATTGCTGCCAGCCAGCATCGCTTTCATCCTCTATGCTTCGACAGCACAACTACATATCAACGGCAGCAACCATCCCTTTGCCACCGACGTCGGCGAAATTCAAAATGCACTGCCGCGTTGGGGTACAATTCATCACAGCGGTTACCCGTTATATACCGCCTTGGGTTCCCTTTTTGTCACTGTCTTAAGTTGGATCGGCATCCCTCCAGCCGCCGGCGCCTCCCTATTTTCGGCCGTTTTTGGCAGCATTAGCATTGGGCTTTTGGCATGGCTGATGCTTGAAATTGGCATTTCTGGGGCGGCAACGGCCGTTGGTGCGCTGGCAACGGCCGTAACCACATCCATTTGGGTGGATGCCTCTATTGCCGAAGTGCATACCATGACATTGGCGCTCAGCTTAACCACGCTCATTTTTGCGCTGCGCTTTGGACGTGATGGCAACAAATGGGATCTTTATCTGCTGACCTTGTTTTTCACCCAGGCGGTCGCCCACCAACGCTCAGTCATTTTGTTAGCACCAGCGGTGTTACTCCTCATTTGGCCGCATGTTGTCGATATTTTTCGTCGCATCATCCCCTTGATTTTGATCACTTTGCTGGCTCCGTTAACGTATCTTTACCTGCCGCTGCGCGTCTGGCTGGGTGCGGATTGGGTCTTTGGCGCACCGGGCACGTGGGATGGTTTTTGGACGCTCTTTTTCGACAATCGTGCTGGGCGCGTTTTTGAGGTTGATGTCGGACTCGCCGGCTGGCTAATGCGCACCCAAACAACGCTCAACATCCTGGCCGACGATCTATTTTGGCCGCTGCTGCTCATCGGGTTAGGTGCGCTGCTTTTGATGCTGTTTGATCGGGACAAAAATAAACGGCGTATAGGTTTGGCACTGACCATCGTCTGGGTAATAAATTTTGTTTTGACGGTTCTCATCTGGCGCGATCGAGTCGTCGATGCACAGTTGGCGGCTAAACTGCCGGTGCTGTTGATGGCTGGCATCGGACTTGGCTATTTGATCGATTGGCTGCGACAGCGTTCGGCAAGATTGGCAACGGCCGTTACCATCCTCCTCCTGCTCATTTTAGGCGTGTGGGCCTGGCAAGCACGCGCTTTCACAGTAACAATTACACAAGACCGGACTGTTGAACCGCTAATTGAGACAGTTGACCACCTGGAACCTTTTGCCGACGGCCGTATCACCACTGTTACCATGCCCTGGGGACGCGATTATTGGGGGCTGGCCTATGCACAAACCTACCGCGACCAATTACAAGGGTTGAATATCGTTGACCACAATGCCAACCCGCGTAAGCTGTTAGCACGCGGCGACCATCTCCTGGCCCCGCTGCCCACCTTTGTTGTATTTCCACTAGATTGGTGGCGTGAACATTTAAACAGCGATCTGTATTTGGCTACGGCCGTACCTGAAGTTGTCGAAATTAGTACCACGCCGATTGTTACGGCCGTTGACATCCCCCCCCATGTGAATCTTGATCTTGAAAACGGTATTCACCTACGCCACGTCAGCACTGAGAAACGCAACGACAACCAAATTCTAGTGACGCTCTATTGGGAAGCAACAGGACCAATCAACGCAGATTACAGTACGGCCGTCCATCTAGTCGCCCAAGACCCACCCGTTAGCCCGGCAGATATTCTCGACCAGGCCGACAATAATCACCCTGTCGAAGGGCTTTATCCCACCACGACATGGCGTCCTGGTGAAATTGTGCGCGACCAATATCTGCTAACCATTCCGCCCAACAGTGATCCTGCTGCCATCCGCATTGGCATGTACCGCAGCGACCCAGAGGCTGGATTTATCAATTCGCCCTGGCATTCAGTTTTGACCACAGATTAATACAGAGTAGGGGCTTACGCGCCAACATCGCCAAAGCTAACTTTTATAAACACGGACAGAAAGGAATTTGAGAAATTTTTTGTTCGTATTCTTCACTATGTTTGCACTTTTCGAAATCTGCAACGAATTAGCGCGAATTTTCTCGAATTAAGGCCATAATTAGCGAAAATTCGTGTAAATTCGTTGCGAAATATTTCAAAATCAGGAATCTGCAAAGGTAGGGTTCCTTTCTATCTGCGTTTGTACCTTATAATTTCTGCGGTTTACTTAACCAGCATATAACTCCATGAAATGAATACTGGTGTCGATACCGCGATAGAAATTGGGTAAATAAAAGCGTTCGTTGGGTGCATGGAGGCGATCATCAGGCAGACCAAAGCCCATCAATGCTGATGTGATGCCTAAATGGGTTTGGAAATCACTCACAACCGGGATCGAACCACCACCACGCAAAAACACCGGTTCTTGCTCAAACACCTTGCCATAGGCATTTTTGACAGCTTTAATGGCCGGGTGATTGTAATCAGCCAGCCACGGATAGGCGCCGTGTTCCGGTGTGACCGTCACTCGCACGCTGGGCGGGGTGATGGATTCCACAAAGCGTGTAAACAGATCGGTGATGGTGTCTGGGTCTTGATCTGGCACCAGGCGCATCGATATTTTGGCATGGACAGTTGCTGGCAACACCGTTTTAGC
>CAYGMR010000346.1:0-6414 GCA_964350725.1 uncultured Ardenticatenaceae bacterium
CAACGGTGGGGGCTTGGGTGACCGGGTTTTGTTGTTCGGCCGTTACTTCAATATCGCCTGGATCACACATCAGAAAAAGCGGTGCCAGGTTGCGCAATACATACGCCAGACCGCCTAAAGCTGAGCGTGCTTGCTGTCCGGATTCGGCGCGCCGATGGCAGCTGGGACAGAGCGTGACTAAATTTTCGATTTTGTTGGCGGCAAGGTAGTTTTCGTTTTGGCCACGGATGTAATTGTAATCACGAAACGGCCGTATATGATGTACATGTAACAACCCCTCCGCCCCACAGGTGCGACAGCGCTGCCCGTCCCGTTCTAACACCCGCTGGCGCTGCGTTTGCCAGTTGGGGCCATAATCATTGGGACGCAGCAAAATGCCTGCGTCTTGTAACTGCTCCGTGAAATCCTGCGAGAAAATTAGCCAGTAGCCGCTGGTCTGCAAGGTCATCGATGGCAGGTCGATCTGGCCAAAACCCAAGGTCTCATGCGTATAGCGTTTGATTTTGCGATAGCCGGTCGTTTGGGAAACCACTTCGACATCGCCGTGCGCAACAGTAATATTATCGATGTCTCTTTCTGCTTCCGGTAACAGTTGATTGATCACACTACCGCTGCTGGCACGGGTGTAATAATCGACTGCCACCGGCCGCACGTGGGCGATTCGGCCGTTCCAATCCAGGTTATCAACCAAATAAGTCTGAGCCTGGTGCATATAGATCGCGCCTTCATGCACCAAACGCGGCGCACTATCTAAGTCCAACTCGCCAATCACACGCGGCTGGCTCTGCCCAACATCCTGAATGACGACCGTATCATCGCCGCTGGTGCGCAAAGAGACCATCTGCGCGGGCGGGCCATCCCCAATCCAATGATATTGTTCACGGGTCTCGTGCAGCACACCCTCTTCCCGCAAAGCGTTTAACAATGAGGTGACCGAACCAAAACTGCCGTAAGTTTCATCAGCTTGGAAGGGCAATTCAAAGGTACTGCATAAAAGGTGTTTGACCATGATGCGTAAATTGTCAGGGTTGATGAGTGCATGTTCGGGGGAGCCGCCAAATAGATAGCGTGGATGATGGCAAATATATTGGTCGAGCGCATTGTTGCCGGCGATCATGATGGCAACGGATTGAGCGGCACGGCGGCCAGCCCGTCCCGCTTGCTGCCAGGTTGAAGCGACTGAGCCAGGATAGCCAGTAATCACGGCCGCATCCAATTCGCCAATATCGATGCCGAGTTCCAAGGCATTGGTGGCGACGACACCGCGTAAAGCGCCACTGCGCAGCCCCTGCTCGATTTCACGCCGTTCGAGCGGCAAGTACCCCCCACGATAACCCGTAACGGCCGTATCGACATGACCTTGAAAAGCCAGCTCTTCCTGCAAATATGTCAACACCAGTTCAACTGTCTGGCGGGCACGAGCAAACACAATCGTTTGAATATCTTGCGATAAGAATGTCAGCGCAGCATCTTTGGCGGCCAAAACAGCACTGCTGCGCAAGCCTAATTCGGCATCAATCAGAGGTGGATTGTAGAGAATGAACTCTTTTGCACCGGTAGGCGCGCCGTTGTGGGCTTCATCGATGAGCGTAAACGGCCGTTCGACTAAGCGTTCTGCGTGC
Source organism: uncultured Ardenticatenaceae bacterium (assembly GCA_964350725.1). GTDB lineage: Bacteria > Chloroflexota > Anaerolineae > Promineifilales > Promineifilaceae > JAACFF01. The sequence continues at coordinate 1,623 of CAYGMR010000346.1, forward strand.
TCTTTGGGATTCGCAATTGTCGCTGAACAACAGATAAATTGGGGATCACTGCCATAAAAACGGCACAAGCGCTGCAAGCGGCGTAAGACATTGGCGACATGACTGCCAAAGACCCCACGATAGGCATGGATTTCATCCAGCACCACAAATTCAAGATGTTGCAGCAGGCCACGCCAGCGGGGGTGATTGGGTAAAATACCCGCGTGTAACATATCTGGATTTGAAATCAACACGCCACCGGCTTCACGTATTTGGCGGCGTTTAGCTGTAGGCGTATCACCATCATAACTATTGGCTTGCACAGGCAAGTTGCCAGCGTCAATTAGGGCGCTTGTTTCGGCAAGCTGATCATGTGCCAATGCTTTTGTGGGAAATAGGTAGAGTGCGCGCGCCAACGGCCGTTGCATCAACGTTTCTAAAACAGGCACTGAATAACAAAGCGATTTTCCTGATGCTGTCGCTGTGGCGACAACCACATTTTCGCCCCGCCCAACAGCATCGACAGCCATACTCTGATGCGTATACAGCTCACTTATCCCACGTGTGTGCAGCGCTTGCAAAATAGCAGGATGCACACCATGCCCTAAAGACGCATAGGCTGGCGGACGTGCTGGCAAACGTTCCCAGGCAACAACCTGTGACATAAATTCGCGCTGCCGTCGCAAATGTGCGAGTAATGTTGTGAGCGTAGGCATAGTAGTGGTCATCGTGATGGGCATTATAACGGCCGTTTCAATTAGAGCAATACAACAAGATTCCCCTAGGCAGTGACGACCGACTTGGGGTTTGTAGGTGTCGTGTTAACTGCTGGCACGATGACTTGTTTTCTTTTGCAAATGCAGACGTTAATCTAACGCGCGCTATTTGTTCTAAAAGTTATTCTTTAGTTATTGCTTTCTTTTTATTATTAATAGTATTCGTAGTAGGGCCTGTTAGTTTGTGGAGAACTTTTTTCGGGTCACATATGCACCCCTATTCGTTTTATGGCCCCTACATATACGGTTAAAAACTGCGCGTACATGTACGCTTTTGGGGATTAATCTCGAACTTCTCTTTAATACCTTATGTCATGTTTGTTTGTGTGCACATCTACCCCATTTACATGTAGGCTAGCTCGAATGTTCCACGCAATATATGGGGGCAGCATTGAAATAGATGGGGAAAAACGACGGAGTTTATCCACAAACACAGTGAGTTATCCACAGAAATCGACGAGTTCTCCACATTTTCACCGCTTTTCAACATTTTGAGAGGCGCGAGCATTATCTGCGCAGCCCTATAAATGGGGGCGCTCCAGGACGATAGGCGCAACTGCTGGGCCTAGTGATAATGTTCCTTGAGTTGGTTGAGTGCCAGCTTGCGCTCCAATTTGCGCCGCCGCGCTTGCAAGATTGTCGGCTCTGCCGCTCGCAGATGGCACTGATCGGCCGTTAGAGGGCAGCGTTCACAGGTTTCGCTGATTAGCACCTGGGGAATTTCGGGATCATGCATGAATTGGATCGTATGCTTCAGATTGGCATCCACACGAAAACCGACAATAACGCTGCTGTGGATTTCTGGATTTAACACCATCTGTCGCGAAAAACCCATGCATAAAAATTTATCGCCTTTCTCTAAAAATTCTGACATTTGGATAGATACTGGCATTTCGTCAACATTTTTTGGGGTGCCTTTGCTTTCGATTTCCTGCAACAAGCGCACTGAAAGCCAACGGCGACAATAATGTTCAAAGAGTCCTATGCCGCTGGGGACAAGCAATTGATTCATATTTAACTGCTTGACAAGCTGATAACTCGCGGTTGTGGCCGTATGATGGAAGCGGAGGAAATGTAGTTTGATGCCAAAAAATTGCGGGATCAATTCGCTAAAGCGGTAGAGCAGCATTTCTGGCGTTACATTATAGATGTTGAGCATATTGACAAATTGTTTCGCATCCCAGCGTGGTAATGCAAAAAAGTTTTCCAAATCTTGTAGAAAGCGTTTGCGTGGCATGAGTAGCGCTCCAGCAAAATAGGAAGCCTTAAAATCGTTGAGCAGTTGTGCGAATGTATCGATGCGTTCAGGTGGGGATGTGTGTGAACGCTCGTTTAGGCCGAGGTATTGATGGCCCAATTCGCGTGCCAGAATAAATTTCACTTGACGCGAGTAGAGTTTGTTGTTGATAAATAATTTCGGCCGTTTCCCTTGCGAGAATATCGAACGATAACTAGCCAAGCTTTCTATGGCTGCAATCGTACTGTCGTCGATTTCATACCCATAAACTTCTTGCAAAATCGTTTCCAAAGTTGACAACTGCACCGGTTGCTCGTCGTTTAGCGCATATTGTTGTCCGAATTCCTGTGTGAAGTTGATGGCAGCATCTTCTACATCGGGGAAATAGTTCTCATAGATTTCCTGATAGGAACGCAGGGCGGCGCGTAAAAAGTCTTCCTCTTCCAGATCGAAGCGGCGGATGAGTTCTAAGATCGCATGCAGGAGTGCGCTGGCTTTATCTGGTTGGCGTGTGAGTAAATTGATCAGATCGCCGGGTTCAACGCCAAATTCCTCAAATGGAAAGCGTTGGATAACGGCCGATGACAAGGTGGATTCAAGATATTTTAGGGAAGGATCCAGGCGAATCGAAACCAACTCATCATAACTTTTGCCCAAAGCTTCGGCCATTTTCATGATTTTATCGGCACGCGGGTATTTGCGACCTTTTTCGATTTCGGTGACATAGGAGGGGGACAATTCACACTGACGTGCAAATTCAGTCAGCGTCATGCCAGCATCAACGCGTGACTGCCGCACTTTCATACCGAAGATAATATTGATCAGAGTTTGGGACATAAAAAACCTCCATGACGCAGTGCATCAAATTGGGGTTGCGCGCCAATAACGCAGTGCGTTATAATGGGTTCAACATTTTTGTTCCTCCAGTTTAGCGAATTTTCGCTAATTGACAATAAATCGCTGGGGAAACTTGACAAACCGAGATTCGCAATTATACTTGTTTTCACGTTTAGCGAATATTCGCTGAACGTGCAGGTTTTACTAGTTTGTGAATTGTTGTGGGTAATTTACCCACACGACTGTTTTTCAACTGAGGAGAGAAATTCATGATTAAAGAGAGCCTCGCCCCGACTGCTGCCGGTGTAAGCGTCCATGCAGCAGTTCCCCCTGATTTTGCAGAAATTTTAACCCCCGAAGCTTTGACCTTTGTGGCTCAATTGGAAAGAAATTTTGGTGAGCGGCGGCGTGCATTGTTGTTGCGGCGTGAGAAGCGGCAGGTTGAGATCAATGCCGGCAAGATGCCCGATTTTTTGCCCGAAACGGCCGATATTCGCAATCGTGACTGGACTGTGGCTCCCATCCCTGCCGATTTAGAAGATCGACGTGTTGAAATCACTGGCCCAGTAGATCGTAAAATGGTCATCAATGCGCTCAATTCGGGCGCAAATGTATTTATGGCCGATTTTGAAGATTCGCATGCGCCCACCTGGACAGCAACCATTGAAGGGCAGATTAATTTGCGCGATGCTGTGCGTGGTACGATTACGTATACCGCACCTAATGGGAAGTTTTATAAATTAAATCCAGAAACGGCCGTTTTGCTCGTGCGTCCGCGTGGGTGGCATTTAGTCGAAAAACATGTCGAAGTCGATGGCAAACCGATATCGGCGGGACTATTTGATTTTGGTCTCTACTTTTTCCACAATGTCAGAGCGTTGTTAGACAAGGGCAGCGGTCCTTATTTCTATTTGCCTAAGTTGGAGAGCCATCTCGAAGCGCGTTTGTGGAATGATGTCTTTGTTTTTGCCCAAGATTATCTAAACATTCCACAGGGCACCATTCGCGCCACCGTCCTCATCGAGAATATTTTGGCGACGTTTGAAGCCGATGAAATTCTTTACGAACTACGTCATCATTCCTCTGGCCTCAATTGTGGCCGTTGGGATTATATTTTTAGTGCCATTCGCAAATTCCAAAAACATCCCGAATTTTATTTGCCGGATCGCGCCCAGGTAACGATGACCACACATATGATGCATTCTTACTCACTTTATGTGATCAAGGTATGTCATAAACGTGAAATTCATGCGATGGGTGGCATGGCGGCCCAAATTCCAATCAAGGGTGACCCGGTCAAAAATGAAGCTGCGCTGGCCAAAGTGCGTGCTGACAAAACCCGCGAAGCCAAAGATGGCCACGATGGCACCTGGGTCGCGCACCCCGGATTGGTCAGCATTGCTAAGGAAGAGTTTGACAAATATATGCCTACTCCCAACCAAATTTTCCGCAAACGGGATGATGTCCATGTGACGGCGGCGGATTTGTTGGCGGTACCGCAAGGTACGATTACGGAAAATGGCTTACGCACAAATGTCGATGTTGGTATCCAATATATGGCTGCCTGGCTGAGCGGCAATGGCTGTGTGCCGATTTATAATCTGATGGAAGATGCGGCAACTGCCGAAATCTCCCGCTCACAAGTATGGCAATGGCTGCATAATCCCAACGCCAAAATGGACAACGGCCGTCCCGTGACGCCTGAATTGTTCCATGCTGTTGTTGTAGATGTTTTGACTGAACTCAAAGCCAAAGTCGGTGCAGATTTCTTCAATACCCATAATTATGAAAAAGCGGCTGAACTCTTTGAACAGATCAGCTTGCAAGATAATTTCACAGATTTTCTGACGCTTGTTGCGTACGAGTATTTGAATTAGTGGCAAAGGTATAAAGTGGCAGAGTGGCAGGGTAAAAAGTTTTCACCTTGCAACTTTGCAACTTTACAACTTTTAACTCTGCAATA
>CAYGMR010000347.1:0-6402 GCA_964350725.1 uncultured Ardenticatenaceae bacterium
CCGTTTGCTTTTTTCGCATTTATCCGCTATTTGCGCTACAAGGAAACGATTGCCTTGGCGGAAAGAGGGTTGCTGCGTCCATCTGAATCGAAAGACGGCCGTAGTATGCTGCGCTGGGGAATTGTGATCACCTTTGTGGGCTTTGCATTGGTTTTGGTGGCAATGATCATGGGGCTTTTTGTTAGCCCGGATGCGATAGCACCTTTTTTACTGCTGGGCTGCCTGCCCATGTTCTTTGGTTTAGCCTTGCTGGTTATTTATGCATTTACACGTAAAGACAATGCGACCAATGGCATGGATGAAGATGGTTTCGCCGACGATCCCATTCCACCACATAAACAATAAGCGGAGGATAAAAATGAAAGCTTTCGTTGCCGAACTATATGAAGGCATTGGCGCATTTATAGGTCTCGCGGCAGAAATAGCTGACTTGATGCGTACGGTTTTTAATAAACTGAAAGCTAAAGATTAGAATCTGTTAGTTGCCAATGTGCCAACATCAATAAAAAGTTATGGATATTTTGGGGACACTGATACGGAAATGACACTGATTTGAATTATTTTCATCATGGTTCACCGTATCCGTGTTCTTGAATTTTTTGACGCCGTGGTTTTTGTTAAGGTCATCTGGCGAAAATCCTTTTTTGGTTCTGACTTGTTCAGGTCAGGTAACTGGCAAAATCTACTACATTTTACTTAATTCTTGATAAAGTGAAGTTGTTTCCTGACTGGGATTGATGCCTATTTCTTGCTGTAACGTTGTGACACATTGTTGATAGATACGGCTGGCCTGGGAGTGATTGCCGCCTTTGGTATGGGCAGTGATCAGGATTTGATAGGCGGGTTCCCAGCAGTTGTCATGAGTAAGTAGTTCTTGACACACGTCAATACTTTCTTCTATCTCACCGGCTTGTAACAATGATCGCGCCAGGCGTTCGGCCGTGCGTATATAACGATTTTGCAGACGGGTGCGTTCCAGGTTGGCCCATTCTTCGTAGGGAAATTCTTGCAAATAGGTGCCGGCATAAAGCGCCAACGCTTGCCGGTAATGTTCACGAGCGTCAACCGGGTCGTGGTGCAGACATTGATCCCCTGTGGTGACGAGTTGGTCGAAGACGGCCGTATCAAACCAGATATCTGCCCCCGGTCTTAACCCATAACGACTGCCATCACGCAAAACATAAGCTGAAGGCGCATTGCGCGGTCGTTCAGGCTCCAAAACGCGGCATAATGTATTGAAAGCGATTTTGAAATCACGCTGCGCATTGGATGCGTCGAGTGTGGGCCAGAGCATCTCGACGATCTGTTCACGATGCAGCGTTGTGCGCCGGTAGGTGAGAAACAGATGGAACAACTGGCGTGCCTTTTGGCGCTGCCACGCTTTGGGTGGAATTTCAATTGTGTCTTGCCATAAACGAAAAGCCCCCAATGTTTGAATCCGCAGCTGGTAGCCGGGATGGAATTCAAGCTGCTCCAGCCCAAGATTATCCAGCAAACTACGCGCAAAGGCGGCGTGTTGGCTGTTTTCGCGGGCGTAAAGCAAAAGCGGAACCAGGCTGCGCGGCTGTGGTGGGCCTAAAAGGGTTTTGTATTGGAATAAAAAGCTGTATTCGTGATCGCGTACTAATTGTAATAAATCATCGATATCGCGCTGCAAGCGGGCGCTGTCGTTGGTTTTATGCCAGAGTAAACAGCGCCAGAGGAGGGAAACGGCCGTTCCATGTGTATCGCTGCATTCTAAAAATGAGTTGACTGCCCGGTTGAGCAGTGTGCCTGCTTGTTCAAACTGGTTGGCTAACAAATATGTCGCGCCCAAGGTTGTATGGATACAAGCCGTCACCCATTCATCGCCGGCTTGCTGCGCCAGCGTGATGCCGTCCATGGCGATAGATTCTGCCAAAGCGATCTGCCCGCGAAAACCGTGCGCCTGGCAAAGCCCCCAATACGCTTCTACTTTAAGACGGGAGGCATGGATTTCTTCGCTGATTTGGATCGCTTGCCGGAAGGCGACGGCCGCTTCCTGGTAACCCGCTTGATCTTTGGAGAGCAGCCAGGCATGCCCTTGACGCATCCAGCCGACGGCCGTAATGAAGGGGGCATCGAGTGTTTGTCCACGTGCAGTAGCAGCAACGGCCGTTGCGTGAGCCTGCTCCTGCTCCCCCAGAAACGCATAAATCAGAGCCAATAATAACAATGTTTCGCGGTGGGCGCGTGGCTGCATAACCGGCTGTGCGGATTCGGCCGCAGCCATCGCTTCCAGGCGGCGTTTGGCTTCTGCCAGCCGCCCCGTGCGCAGCATCAGACGCAGCGGCATAGCAACTTCGTCGGATTCTTGTTTGCGCAGCGCATCAGCTTCCTGGCGAAATTCCTGCGCGGCGCCCATGCGCCCCTGGTTGATCATATTTTCGGCCAATAAATCGAGCAGTCGCCCACGGCTGGCCCGGTCGGGTTGGCCATCAGATAAACGTAAGGCCTCGGCAAGTAAATTTTGTGCCTGGGTTGGATTGACGGTGTCGAGATAGATACGTGCCTGGCCGCGTAATGCCTGCCCTAAACCAGGCAAATCTTCCAGGGTACGGAAACGGGCTTCAGCTTGTTGGTACCAGCGCAAGGCTTCGTCAAAGCGGCTGTGCAAGCGGGCGATGTCACCGATATGCACAAATAGAGCTGGGTATTGCAGCAAGATATCGGGTGGTAAAGAAGCGATATGGTTGGCCAGCATGTCAAGACGACCGCTGGCGACGAATTGACGACCATGTTGTGCCAGGATGTGGGCTGCGCGGGCATAATTTTCAGCGGCGATGTAGTGAGTAACGGCCGTTTCAATCACACCTCGATCAAAATAACAATCGGCAGCCCGTTGGTGCAGCGCAGATATTGTTTTTGGGCTGAGTTGGTTGCGTAATAGATCACGAAATAGATGATGGTAGCGTACACCAGAGTCAGAAGCTGTCGCCCCTATCGTCGTGACAAATAAGCCGTTTGTTTGCAGGTAGGCTAATATGGTGGCACTGTCATTTTGCCGCCGGATACAATCACAAAGCTGTGGGTTGAGTTGATCGAGAACGGCCGTTTCACGCAAAAATCGTTGGATGTTTTCTGGCTGTTGCGCCAGCACTTCTTGACCTAAAAAAGTGAACAAATCCCCGGCAGAGCCAGATAATTGATCGATTGCATCGGGAATTGACGCGGCACGGCCAAATTGAATGCTTTGGCGCACAAGTGGTAAGACCATCGGCCATCCTTCGCTTTTGCTAGCGAGCAGTTGGCTTTGGTCTGGCGTGAGCGGCAGTTCATACTTTTGATATAAACGGTTGATTTCGGTGGGGGTGAAGGCCAACTCATCCTGGTCAATTTCGAGCAGATTGCCGCGTAAGCGCCAGGTGACCAGTTGGTCCAGCTGCATGGGATAACGTGTGGATAACAGCACATGAAAGTTGGCTGGCGCATGGTTGATGAGTCGGGTGAGCAGCTTGCAGGTCACGGCCGACCGGTTCAGCAGATGGGCATCATCCAAAATGATGTAAATGTGTTGGGGATGGTCTGGGTTTGTGAGTTCATTGGTGAGGGTGTCGATGATCAATTCTGCCGGAAACGGCCGTGGCGCATGTTCCCATTGCTCCCATAAAGCCAGCGGCGTTTGTGAGAATGCGGGCAGCGTTTGTGATAAGCCCTGAATCAGATACAACAAAAAACGGATCGGCTCCACATCTTCTTGCTCCAGTTGGTACCATAGCAGCGGAATATCTTGCTCGACCAGCGCAGCCAACGCCGTAGATTTGCCATAACCCGCCCCCGCCTGCACGATTGTTAGCTTATAATTTTGCGCTTGTAATAAATGTTGAGTCAAGCGCGTGCGTGCTAATGTTTGTTGTGTAGAGATGGGTGGTTTCAGTTTGGTTTGGATGACCATTTGCTTGTGCGTGTGCATATCGGCACAATTCTACCGCATACTGTAGCCACAGTGTAACTGGGTTGTGGTATGATAATTTGAGTTTATAGATTTGTTTAATCTCCAAGACGGGACAAATCTAGCCATAAGAATTGAGAGGAATTGGAATAAATGACACGCTATGCTCAAATTATTAGTACAGGCCGTTATGTGCCAGAGAAAATGCTGCCTAATTCATATTTCGATGAGATTTTAGGACGTGATGTGGATGAATGGCTGGTTGCTAATGTCGGTATCAAAGAAAGGCATGTGATGGCCGCAGACGAAACGACCAGCGATTTGGCTTTACATGCAGCCAGGCAAGCTTTAGAACGTGCCAAGTTGACGCCGCAAGCGTTAGATTTAATTATTCTGGCGACGGATACACCAGATTATCTCAGCCCGGCAACGGCAACTGTGTTGCAGTATAAATTGGGTGCGTCGAATGCGGGTACGTTTGATGTGAATTGTGCGTGTGCTGGCTGGGTGACGGCGTTGGATACGGCCGCACGTTACATCGCCACGGACACAACCATCAACAGCATTCTCGTAGTGGGTGTCTATGGCATGAGCCGGTTTGTCGATTACAGCGACCATAAAACCTGCACGTTGTTTGCCGATGGGGCGGGCGCAGTTGTAGTCGGAGCGGGGGACGAACCCGGTTTTTTGGCTGGCAAATTGGTGGCGACCGGTTCCTTTTATGATGCTTTGGGTATTTATACGGGCGGTGTGGCTTGTCCGGTCACGCCGATCGAGGAAAACAACGGGGTTCCGCGTGTGCAGTTTGTGCGTAAATTCCCGGCAACGTTCAACTCAGACAATTGGCCGCCGTTGATTATGGATACGTTGACAAAAGCGAATTTGGCCTTAGACGATATTGATTTCTTTTTATTTACACAGTTGAATTTGAATACCATCAAACAGATGATGGCGCTGTTGGAGCAGCCGTTAGACAAAACGCATTGGATTATGGATAAATGGGGCTACACCGGTTCGGCGTGTATTCCCATGGCTTTGGATGATGCGTTGGTGGCTCAGAAACGGCCGTTGCCCGGTGACAATGTCCTGTTCTGCGCCAGCGGCGGCGGCATTTCCATGGCCTGTAATATTTGGCGCTGGACGGCCGAATAATATCCACGGATTACACAGAGCCTGTCCCGAGTTTATCGAAGGATTGCACAGATTTTCTTTCCCCTAAAATTTTTTCTCTGTGCGCTCTGTGTCCTCTGTGGTGATTTTAGGAGGAGCACATGTTTATCGGTGATTATCTGGGGCGGCGAGCGCTTTATTCGCCCGACAAATTAGCGATTGTAGATGCAGGCAAACAACCAGCCGTGCGCTTAACCTATGCACAAATGAATGCGCGTGCTGAGCGGCTGGCGAACTGGCTGCAAACGAGCGCTGGTGTGGGCTATGGTGACCGCGTCGCGATTTTGGCAGCTGATGGCGTTGAGCACCTAGACCTCTTTTTTGCGTGTAGTAAGCTGGGCGCGATCCATACAGCGCTCAATTGGCGGCTGCATTGGCGCGAATTGGCCGACATTTGTGCCAACTGCACACCTTTAGTCCTCGTTTACTCAGATGCCTTTCGTGAAAACGTCGCGCAGTTGCAGCAATCACCCCTGGCAAAAAGTATCAACCATTTTGTCCATATCGAGGGGGTCGGAATTGCGCGTAGCCATGATATTAACACAATAACAACCCCATATCCCGGGCCACATTCCGCACTCCGCACTCCGCACTCCGCAATTACAGAGGAAACCATCGCCGCGCTGATCTTCACCGGTGGCACAACCGGATTGCCCAAGGCGGCCCAGGTTTCACACCGCATGATCGCCTGGAACACACTCAACACAGTTATCCACGATTTACAGCATAACGACATCTATCTCAACGTCTTCCCGCTGTTCCACACCGGTGGACTTTTCGTGTATACATTACCGCAAATCATTATGGGTGGCACAACCATCTTGCTAAACCAGTTTGATCCGCAGCAGATATTGGATTTAATTTCCCAGGAGCAGGTGACGGTCTTTGCCGGTGTGCCGGCGATGTATCAGATGATCACGCAGGCGTCTAACTGGGCAACGGCCGATCTCTCTTCATTGCGTTTTTGCACCAGCGGCGGTGCCCCGTTGCCTGTGCCATTGGTCGAAAAATATACGGCCGAAAAAGGGGTCAAATTCAAGCAGGGTTTTGGCATGACCGAATTTGGTCCCGGTATTTTTGCTTTGGCGGCAGAAGATGCAATTAAAAAGGCGGGCAGCATCGGCCGTCCCAATTTCTATGTGGGTGCACGTATCGTCGATGATAAGAATCAACCGCTCGGCCCAGACGAAGTTGGCGAATTGGTGCTCAAAGGACCCAGCGGCTCATCCGGCTATTACAATGATCCCACAGCCAGTGCGTCGGCGATCGATGAAGAAGGCTGGTTCCATACGGGCGATTTGGCGCAGTATGATGCCGATTTT
>CAYGMR010000348.1:0-4428 GCA_964350725.1 uncultured Ardenticatenaceae bacterium
TGTAGGTGTATTTTAAGCTGCCAAGAACGCCGGTTCTGATGTGCAGGTCATTGCCAAATATACAGACAAATCAGAATTTAGCCCCGACAATTACGTCACCTCAATGTTATATGATTTTGCCGGACCGTTGACAGATATCGTGAGCAACATTCAAGGCGGTGAAACAGGCGGGATGTACCAACTCGGCTTTGACACCGGCATTGATTTACAATTGCCGCTGCAAAATACAAACGATGAACTCAATACCAACATTGAGGCGTTGCTTGCTAAAATGAAAGCTGGTGATGTTAAAGTTATTCAAAATACTGATCCTGTCGAATAACAACCGGTAACCGAAAAATAAAAACGGTCTGCAGGGATTCAAGGGTTGACATCGTTTATAGGGGTTTGGCGTGCCAAACCCCTACCGTGTCCCCATTACGCCCCAAAGCGCCATAAAAACAGAAGGTTGCCACAAGTTAAGTAGATTTTTGAATTCAAACAATCTGTCTTTATGCAATTTGTGGCAGCTTTTCTTATCACACTTTTCCATAGAAACCATGCCTGAAGACATGAGCACTGATACGATTTTAGAGATGCGCGGCATTCGCAAGACCTTTGGCTCCGTTGTGGCCTTAGAGCATGTTGATCTGACATTAAAAAAAGGCGAAATTCGCGGTTTGCTAGGCGGCAATGGCGCTGGCAAAACGACTTTGATGAATATCTTATATGGCCTTTACAAGAGTGATAGCGGCCAGATATTAGTCGATGGGCAGCAGTTAGAGATCAACTCACCGCAAGCAGCCATTGCTGGCGGTATCGGCATGGTTCACCAGCAATTTTTACAAGTGAACGAGTTCACCGTCACTGAAAATATTGTCCTGGGGACAAAACTAAAAAACAAGCCCACTCTCAATCTAGACGATGAAAAAGAGAAAATACGCGATTTATCTATTCATTTTGGGCTGCCTGTGGAGCCAGATGCGCTCGTAGGCGAACTGCCGATGGGTGTACGCCAACGTGTAGAAATTCTAAAAGCACTCTATCGTGGGGTAAAAATTTTGGTTCTTGATGAACCGACTACAAATTTAACCCCACAAGAAGTAGACGCGCTGTTTGAATCTTTGCGCGTGATGGTTGATGAGGGGCTCAGTGTCGTTTTTATCACCCACAAGCTGCGCGAGGTGTTGGATGTGTGTGATACGATTACGGTGTTACGCCACGGCCGTATCGTGCTCACCCTCGACAGATCAGAGGCCTCAGAAGAAGCATTTGTCAAAGGCATGGTGGGGGAAGACCTCGATCTTGAGGACAGTATCCTCTTCACTGGCAAAACTGAGGATGAACTGCCGCCGCATGCACAACCAGTATTAAGGTTAGAGAACATTGTGGTTGGCGCGGGGGCCGTGCCCGCCCTGAAAAATTGCTCGCTAACCGTGCATGAAGGCGAGATTCTGGGTATTGCGGGTGTGGCTGGTAACGGACAATTAGAAATTGTAGAAAGCATCTTGGGACTACAACCTTGTATCCAGGGACAAATTTTCATTACTGAGCAGCCCGTGGAGACGCTCACCACACGCCAACTTCTGGAAATGGGCATTGCCTACATCCCAGAAGACCGCTGGCTTGATGGCTTTTTGCCCAAAGCCAATATCGCCCAAAATCTAATATTAGGTTTACAACGTAGAGAACCATATAGCAACGGCCGTTTCCTCAATTGGTCTATCATCTTCAACACAGCCCAAGAATTGATCCAGGAATTCAATATCAAAACCCAAGGACCAGACGACACAGGCGGCAATCTATCCGGCGGCAATATTCAACGTGTCATGTTAGCCCGCGCCTTTTCGCAGCCCGTGCGTTTACTGCTCGCCCATAACCCCACCCGCGGCCTTGATCTGGCTTCAATGGAATCAATTTACAACAAATTATTGACACGCAAAAAAGAAGGCATGGCAACCCTGTTAATTTCAGAAAATATGGATGAATTATTCCTATTAAGCAATCGTATTTTGGCTATTTGCAATGGCGAAATTATGGGTATACAAACAAAAAACCAGTTCGACAAATATCAGTTGGGACGCATGATGAGCGGGGTGAAACAAAGTGAGTGACATCACACTAATTCAAAAGAGCCAAAAGGCCCACTATTTACAACAAATATTACCCTATGTCCTCGCAATTCTGGCCGCATTTTTAGCGGCTGGCATCTTCATCGCCTTGATGGGCTTCAATGTGTTGGAAGCGTACCAGACCATTCTATTTACATCATTCAAGAGTAAAAACGGATTCGTCCAAACCTTGCTCAAGTTTGTGCCCTTACTCTTAATGTCGCTGGCCTTTGCCATTCCCTTTCGTGCTGGCAAGTTCAACATCGGTGGCGAAGGTCAATTCCTGATGGGTGCAGTGGGGGCAGCGAGCGTTGGCATCCTGTTTGCCGATTTACCTCTTATTTTGTTACTGCCGCTGGTACTTATCGCTGGCGTGGTTTTTGGCGCTTTCTGGGCATTTTTAGCGGGCTGGTTTCTCTACCGGTTTAACGTCCACGAAATCCTTTCGACCGTCTTGCTAAACTTTATCTCTTTCCAAGTGCTAGACTACATTGCAACTGTCATGTGGCGTGACCCCGTTGCCGGACATCCAACCACCATTCCGATTGGGGCTGGCGGGAATCTGCCCCGTCTACTAAACAGCCCCCCCTTGCACAGCGGCTTGCTGTTAGCGCTGGTTGTGGCTGTTGTGACCTATTATTATGTGGAACGTACGCCCTCCGGCTATGAAGTTGTGGCCACAGGGGCAAATCCGCGCGCCGCTTTTGTTTATGGTATCAACACCAAGATATTATTTGTATTGTCATTGGTGTTGGGGGGTGCAATGGCAGGGTTAGCAGGCGGCATCGAGGTAGCTGGTGTCCATCATCGCCTGATCGAAGGGATGCAATCTAATTTTATGCAATTGGGTATTATCATTACCTTGATTTCTAAAGGTAATTTTACGGTGATCCCTTTTGCTGCCTTTTTTATTGCTGTACTTGAGGTGGGCGCAAGTGCTATGCAGCGCAGTATGGGCATTCCAGTGGAGATGGTGTTTATTGTCGAGGCACTCATCCTTATTTTTGTTTTGTTAACCGATGTGGTCAGGAGGGATTAAGTGAATAGCGATCAGATTATTGACCTAATTGGATTAATAGCTTTGGCGATGGTGCCCTATGTTTTGGCTAGCCAGGGCACCATGCTGGCGGGTCGTACAGGGCAGTTTATCGTTTTTCAGGAAGGCTTGATGTTGGCGAGTGCTTCGCTGGGTTTTCTCGGTGCGTATCAATTTGATAGTTTGTGGGCTGGTATCCTGATTACGATACTTACAGGCGCATTGTTTGGACTGGCATTTGCTTATTTCACAACGACTTTGAAGTTAAACCAATTTGTGACGGGGCTGGCTTTTTTCTTTATCGGTTTGGGCATTTCGACATTGGCGTTTAAGTTAGCGGTTGGCGTGACATTGAAACCGCCGCTTATTCCGACTGTACCCAAAGTAGCTTTGCCGTTGTTGGCCAATATCCCCATTTTGGGCGAGGTGCTGTTTACACAAAACTTGTTTGTCTATTTTTCAATTGTGCTCACGATTTTTCTTTATTATTTGCTTTATAAAACAAGTTACGGATTGGAATTGCGATCGGTTGGCGAAAATCCCAGGGCTGCGGATAGTTTGGGGATCAATGTGCCCAAGGTGCGCTATGCAACGGCCGTTGCCGGCAGCATTCTCATCGCTTTGGCCGGTGTTTATTTGCCAATGGTCTATACGGGCACATTCACTGAAGGCATCGTACAAGCACGCGGCTGGTTAGCCATTGCTCTCACATTTTTTGGTGGCTGGCGACCCCATACAATCTTTTTTGGCGCTCTATTCTTTGCGACCGTCGAAGTATTGGCCTTGCGTGCCCAAATTTTTGGCGGCAGCATTCCGCACCAACTGCTTTTGATCACGCCCTTTGTCGTCACCTTGTTTATCATGATTGTAGGCGCAACCAAAGGCGGCAAACCAAGCTTCCTGGGCCAAAACTACGATCGTGAAAAACGGTCGATACTTTAAAAAGTCCAGCGAATAAATTCACACATGCAATTCCGCAGTCAGTGAAGCGCGATGTTGTATGTGTGGGCCAGCGGTTTATTGCGATTCATAAATTAGATCGGTAATCAAACAAGAGCTGAAACGCTTAAATGAACCTGAAGCCTACTCCAGACGTTTACCGATTTAATTTCTTCAGGTTCATAAACCGCTGGCCGAAGGCTAGACACCAGACTCCTTTTCCCCACGTCCATATTCTCCTCAAAAACCTTATTATATTGTTTTCATCATCCTGTAATTTTAGTCGTAAGAATACATCCCTATATTTATATTCAGTTCTCAATGGCAGTAAACACATTTAGTTTACTGTCACAGCTCAATGTG
>CAYGMR010000348.1:4438-6385 GCA_964350725.1 uncultured Ardenticatenaceae bacterium
TTTTTTAGTCCAATAACAGAATAAACTGAATACAAAATTGCTAATCACAAGCATAGTTGGTTTTTTAACTTCTTGTTGCAACGGTGCAGCGATTTAATACACGCTGCTTTAGCCCAGTAGTTTGGCAATATTATCTTGTCGAATGGCTCATGGCCAGTCTTCTGACCGTGCGACGAAACGCTTCCTATAAAAAAATCAACCCGTCGTGCTGCTAGCATTGTTTGCAGGCACCCCTTCATTAACGCAAGCAAATCGGTTTCTGTTCCTTGTGATTATATGTTCTCGCTTGCGGCCACGTCTGTGGAAATTGCCACGTGCGCACCCAGCAGACTAGCTAAAAGGCGACGATGAACATCAAAATTTATTCGCTGCTGTATCCTCCCAAGATATTGAGAACCTCATATGCACCTCAATTGTGACATGTATTATGTGTCACAATCGACGGAGTGTGCCTATTACAAGTTTTTAGATATTGCTACACTGACGCTACAATTCCGTATCTTTTTCAATCGTCCACCCACTGACATGAGGAAAGAATCTGTGAAAAATTTACCCCAAACGATAATTGAATCCAAACCCGGCTGGCGGCTTATTGATATGCAAGAACTGCGTCAATACAAGGACCTCTTCTATTTTTTGGTCTGGCGCGATGTTAAGATTGTGTACAAACAAACAGTTTTGGGTTTTGCCTGGGCGATCATTCGTCCAGTCTTCTCCATGGTTATATTCTCGATTGTTTTTGGCCGGCTTGCCGATATGCCCAGTGATGGTGTGCCTTATCCCATCTTTTCGTTTACTGCCCTGGTACCCTGGACATATTTTGCCACCTCATTAACGGGTTCAACTCAAAGCCTGATCAATAACACCAATATGTTGACCAAAGTATATTTTCCCCGGTTAATCATCCCGATAACGCCCGTTTTTGCTGGATTAGTAGATTTTGCGATTGCCTTCATCGTTTTACTGGGGATGATGGCCTGGTTCCGCATCATCCCCAATTGGAATGTTATCTTTTTGCCATTTCTGCTATTTTTAATGATTTTAACTGCCGCCGGTATGGGCATGTTGTTCTCTGCATTAGGCATTCAATATCGCGATGTGCGCCTTGCCATCCCCTTCCTGGCTCAACTATTAATGTATGCGGCCCCAGTTGTCTGGCCAACCTCGTTGATACCCATACCGCTACGGCCGCTTTATGGTCTTTATCCCATGGCTGGTGTCATTGAAGGCTTTCGGGCGGCCTTGTTGGGCACGATTCCCATGCCGTGGGATTTGATCATACCGGGCACATTTAGTGCACTATTGATTGCTGTTTCCGGTGCTTTTTACTTCCGGCGTCTGGAACGTACCTTTGCTGATGTCGCTTAATAAATCTAACCTAAATCACCTAAAAAATTATGCTTGAAACATCTATCCGTGTCGAAAATCTATCTAAACGTTACCGCATTGGTCTTAAAGAAAATAGGCAGGAAACTTTTGTAGGGACCATCACTAATTGGCTCAAAGCCCCGATGGCAAATCTGCGCCAATTGCGACAGCTAAACACCTTTGATGACGACAACCATGACGCAGATGACATTATCTGGGCCTTGAGAAACATCTCTTTTGAAGTCAAACAAGGTGAGGTTCTGGGCATTATTGGCGCCAATGGCGCGGGCAAGAGTACCTTATTGAAGGTACTCACACGCATCACTGAGCCTACTTCTGGGCGCGCAATTATCAACGGCCGTATCGCCAGCTTGCTAGAAGTAGGCACAGGCTTTCACCCGGAATTAACCGGTCGCGAAAACATATACCTAAACGGCACAATATTAGGCATGACCAAACAAGAAGTCGACAAAAAGTTTGCTGAAATTGTGGATTTCTCGGGCGTGGGCAAGTTCCTTGACACACCAGTTAAACGCTATTCCTCCGGCATGAAAGTGCGTTTAGCTTTTTCTGTAGCTG
>CAYGMR010000349.1:0-1604 GCA_964350725.1 uncultured Ardenticatenaceae bacterium
ACCAAGATTTTATCGTATTTAGAGCAAACCAATCTCTTCCTCATTCCACTCCATCCCCAGCCCCACTGGTTTCGCTTCCATCACCTGTTTGCCGATTCGCTGCGCGCAGGATTAGACACAGCCACACAGACAGCACTGCATAAACGGGCGGCACGGTGGTATGAAGATAATAGCGAACCTGCTGCTGCCGTGGGCCATGCGCTTGCGAGTGGCGACTTACCGTGGGCAGCCGATATGATGGCGCGTGTCATCCAACAAGCTTCTACTTGGTCACGGGGCTATGTTGGACAGCTCACCGATTGGCTTGATGCCTTGTCCGGGCCATTAATACAGGCGCGTCCCGCGCTTAGTCTTCACGTCTCGCGTGCACTTTATCTCGCCGGTCAACTCGATCGCTCTGAACAACTTGTGCAACAAGCAGAAGAAGCGCTGCACGGCCGTTCCGATCCCGATAGTAAGGCACTGCACACATTAGCAGCCGTGTACCGGGCGGCCATCAGTGCTGTGCGTGGCACTAATTTGGGCGCGTGCATAGAATCCATGCGCCGACTGCTGCCAGCGGACGCTAATATGAATCTACATACAGCTGCACGCGCCGCCGATACACTTGGACTTGCTTACGAACTAAGCGGCAATGTGACGGCCTCCATTCGCGCCTACTTGCAAGCAAGTGATCTGGCGTACACAGCCGACGTGTGCTTTTTAGCCGTTAATGCACGCTGCGAAGCGGCCATGATGCAAATACGGCACGGGCAGCTCAGCCAGGCACAGCAATCCTGCCAACAAGCGCTGGCTTTTGCAGAACACGAAGCCATCCCACCCACGGGTTTAGCCCACGCTGTTTTGGGCGAAATCGCCCGCGAACGCAACGATTTAGCCTCTGCAGAAAAGCAATTGCTGAATGGCATAGAGCTATCGCTGGCGGGAGGCATTATTGGTGATTTACCCTATGCCTATCTATTTTTGGCGCGATTGCGGAGGGCACAAGGGGATGGAGAGGCGGCGCTTGCAGCCTGGCAGCAAGCAGATTTGATTTTGCAAGCTTATAACGTGCCACGCATGGCAAATTTGTCGGCCGCCCACCGCGCTCGTTTTGATTTAGGACTGGGTAATCTGTTGCTTGCCCGCCGTTGGGCTGAAATATACACGCAACAGCGTGAGACAGAAGTAGAATACACACGCGAGGTTGCAGATTTGACTTTAGCGCGTGTGCGCTTGGCAAGCAAACAGCCAGAAACAGCTTTGGCATTAATCCAAGAGGTACTCACAAAGGCCAAAACGGCCGTTCGCGGACGAACCATCATCGAAGCATTGATTTTACAGGCCGTGACATTGGCAGATTTGGGGCAAAGCGCCGCTGCCAACAGATCGTTGATAGAAGCACTGACACTGGCAGCACCCGAAGGTTTCATGCGCCTGTTTTTGGATGAAGGCACGGCCGTTGCTGCGCTGCTGCCACGCGTGCGGCAGGCTGTGCCAACTTTTGTGGATCAACTTTTGGCCGCTGCGGGGAATCCGCCGGCACAAACAGAGATATCCACTGTCCCACCCCTGCTCGATCTGCTGAGTGCGCGTGAAGAGGAAGTGTTGGCACTGTTGGTCGC
>CAYGMR010000349.1:1704-6381 GCA_964350725.1 uncultured Ardenticatenaceae bacterium
CCCTGCTCGATCTGCTGAGTGCGCGTGAAGAGGAAGTGTTGGCACTGTTGGTCGCGGGTCTCTCGAATCACGAAATCGCCAAGAAATTGGTAATCACCGTAGGCACAACCAAATGGCATGTGCATAATATTTACGCGAAGATGGGGGTAAACGGCCGAGCACAGGCCATTGCTCACGCCCATACGTGGGGATTAGCTTGATGGGTTTACCTAAAAACTCGGCTGTTAAAACCTTTCGAGTTTGGTTTACGGTCAAACCTTGAGGGTTCGTCATCTGAGCAAACTTTAGACGTATTTTCTCCACCACCATCTTATCTTCCATTCCATACCGCAATTCGCGCCATCCTAACTTCCCCGTCAATCTAAACCTACCTACAACCTATCCCGCGATAGGCGACAACCTATCTGTTTGCCCGCTAAACTATGCATATCTGTTAAAGATTACACAGTGATGGAGGTGAGCAAGCATGGATAGGTCGAAAGAAACGGCCGTTTACAACATTCGCATCCAGGGGCATTTAGATAGTCACTGGTCACGCCACTTTGAGGACATGACCATCACACATCTATCAGATGGCAGTACGCAGTTGACAGGGTCAGTCACCGATCAAGCTGCCTTATATGGCCTACTTAGCCGCATTCGCGACCTGGGAATGCCATTGATTATTGTGGAACGGCAAGATTGACATAATGGGAAGCAAACAAATGGTAGGAGAACAAAATGAAACAACAAAACAAACCTTTTTTGATATTCGTTGGCAGTTTAACAATGTTATGTTTGTGCATTGGCGCAGCAAGTTTCGTCGGGACACAAGTGACAAAATGGATAGTGTCCGAGACATTTCAGAGCGATCCAGATACCGTAACTGCTGTCGGCAATTCAATTGCTGACTACACGCTGCCTGCTGGATTTGGTGATGGTTATGCCGTCAAATGGTCAGATTTTTCAATGGTGATGTATACGGCCGTTGACAACAGCAGCCATATCTATCTCTTACAAACACCCGGATCGGTCCTACTTGATCGTGAAACATTAGAATGGCAAATGCGACAGGTTACAAACAGAGAAGATATAAGCGAAGCAAGAATCATCGACAGCCAACCTTGTCCCATTCGTGGTGAAGAAACAACATTGATTATCAGCGAAGGCACGAATAACGCTGGTCAGCTTTACCGTTCAGCCAGTGCCGTTTTTACGGGCAACGAAGGGGCCGCATTGGTCAGCATCTCTGCTCCCACAAACAGTTGGGATCAAGAAATGGTCGAGAAATTTATCGAATCGTTACAATAAATCTCTGCGGATTGAAATCCGCAGGGAAGGAGTTAATCATGAATACGATAACAAAACAAAAATACGAGAAAAACATGCCAGTGCAAAAAAAACGGTTCACTGCCGCCCAGATTGGACGTAAAATTGGATTCGTTGTGCTGACGATTTTAGGCAGCATAGTGGGTTTCATATTTATGCTGCCAGTCATACTGCTGCCGTTTAGCACGGCCGTACCGCTGGCATTGTGCTTGCTGCTAATTGTGATTGATGCAGGGTTGTTAATATTCCTGTTTGCGCGTGCTGAAACGCTTGTGGTCAAAACGGCCGTATTTGCTGCATTGTTGGCTGTTTCAGTTATAGCCGTCCTGTTGTCCCAAAGGTATGCCACCACACCTCAAATTCTGGGTGCGGATGGGCAGCCCTTACCCGGCAGCATTGCCGAATTGGAGCGTGTGGAACTAAACGGCCGTGACCAATGGATCAGTATACGCGGCCAAGACGAAAACAAACCTGTGCTGCTCTTTTTAGCTGGCGGCCCTGGTGGCAGCCAATTAGCGGCCACCCGCAGAAACCTGGCGGGCTTAGAAGCACACTTTGTCGTCGTCAATTGGGAGCAACCTGGCGCTGGTAAGTCATATCACGCCGCCGATTTTGACACACTGACACCAGAGCAATATATCGCCGATGCCCACGAATTAACCCTTTTTCTGCGTGAGCGCTTCGGCGAAGAGAAAATTTATATTTTAGGCGAATCCTGGGGCAGTTTACTTGGTGTCTGGCTGGTAGAACAATATCCGGAACACTATCATGCCCTTGTCGGCGCGGCTCAGATGGTCGCCTTCTTGGAAACAGATACCTACGATTATGAATTAGCATTACAAGTTGCCAAAGAGCAAGGTGATACTCAAAAAATTAATGCACTCCTTCAGCAAGGCCCACCTCCCTACTATGGCGATGGTGTCGCGATGAAGGTCGTTGAATACATCATGTATCTGAGTAATTACATGAATCAAAATCCTGAGATTCACTCCAATTACAACACAGTTGGGGATCTCGCTGCTCCAGAATACGGATTGTACGACAAAGTAAACTACGTGCGCGGTCTCCTGCAAACAATGGACGTCCTCTGGCCGCAGTTATGGGAAGTGGATTTGCGCCAACAAGTTCCCCATCTGGAGATACCCATCTACTTTTTAGAAGGACGGCACGATGTCAACGCCCCACCGCAATTAGCTGAAGATTATTTACAGCAGTTGGTTGCACCGCATAAAGAGTTGATCTGGTTTGAACATTCCGGTCACAGCCCCTGGGTTGAAGAATCACAAAGGGTGGTCGATATGATGGTCAACAAGGTGCTGGCAGAAACCAATCCTTAGCAAGCAAGCACAAGGGACAATGTCCTCAATCAGCTGGGCAATTTCATTTTTTGGTAAAAAGCAGAAACAGAGAACGAGAAGACTATGTTATAATAGACCCCACTATTCAAGCAGTAAAAGTGGATAAAAGGGGGTACGGATAATCAAAGATGAATGAACCCAGCAGCGTCTCATTCAGGCCTGATCCTGGCTTGAGCCGCCAACTCAGCTTACTAGCAACGTTATTCGAAAACATGCCAATGGGCATCGCTATTCTCGATCGTGAATTTCGCATTCAACGTTATAACCCAACATGGGATGAATATTCGGCTAATTATGCACCATCTTCTGGGGTACCTCTTGCCCAGGGTGTCTGTTATTTCGACCATCTCCCCGGCACTCAATCCACAATCCAACCCTTATTCGAACGCACTCTAGCTGGAGAGACCATCCGACAGAATGATGTCCGTTTAGTATCAGGAGGGATTGTCACCTATTGGGATGTAACGCTCGTGCCGTTGGTTGAGAACGATGCGGTGAGGGGCATTTTAATTGTGTCCATTGATGCGACCGAACGCGCAAACTTACGACAGAATTTAGAACAGCGCGTGACAGCCCGCACGCAAGAATTAAAAATGCTGCTGGATATTGCTGCTGCGGCAAACAGTTCTCTAAATCTGGACGAAATGCTCACGAAAGCCCTGGATCTTCTGGTTGATTTGGTAGGTGCCTCGCGAGCAGGAGTAGGGTTAGTGGAGAGGGGAAGCGGGAAATGGAAGTCCATGATTTTACGGCCAGAACGCGATCTTGACCCCGTTGAAATGGCCAAGATGCTGCAAGCTGGGCAAGCTGTCATTAACAGTGGCGAAATGTTGTATGTTTCACCAAGCGTGGAAGATGGGTTATTGGAGCCAGGAGCGCTGCTGCCCTTGCAAATTCGAGAGCAGAGGCTGGGGATTTTAACAATCATTGGTTCCCAGGGGGGTTCTTTTACCAAGGACCAACTAGAATTATTCAAGTTTATTGCCGACCAACTAAGTATCGCTATCGAAAATGCTTTCCTTTTTGAGAAAGCCGAGGATGTCGCCATTGCTGCGGAACGAAATCGTCTGGCACGCGAGCTGCACGATGCGGTGACACAAACACTCTTTTCGGCCAGCTTGATTGCCGATGTGCTACCGCGTATTTGGGAGCGCGACATTGAGCAGGGGCAAGCACGCCTAGAAGAACTACGCGAACTAACAAGCGGTGCGCTGGCTGAAATGCGGACGCTGTTATTGGAACTGCGTCCGGCAACATTACTGGAATCCAGTCTTGCTGAGCTGTTAACGCAGTTAACACGGGCATTTGGTGGCCGGTCGCGCTTACCCGTCACGTTAACGGTTGAGGGCAAACGGCCGTTGCCTCCCGAAACCCAGGTTGCCCTCTACCGTATCGCCCAGGAAGCGCTCAACAACACCGTCAAACATGCCAATGCCAGCCAGATTACACTAAAATTAACTTTTTTACCCCAGACCGTGCAGTTATCCATCCAAGATAACGGCCGTGGTTTTAACCTGGCCGATGTACGCCCCCATTCACTGGGCTTAGGCATCATGCGCGAACGGGCACAAAAAATTGAGGCAACAATAACAATCGACAGCCAAATAGGTATCGGAACAATAATAACTGTGAATTGCCCCCTACCCACTGATAAGGAGGAAAGATCATGAGTGTAGATAAACAAATTCAAGTGATGATCGTAGACGACCATGCCGTTGTACGCAGCGGTTTAGCTGCTTTCTTGAGCGTCTTTGATGATTTACACCTGGCAGGTGAAGCGGACAGCGGCGCTAAAGCCGTTCAGTTGTGCCAGCAAGTCACTATCGATGTCGTGCTGATGGACTTGGTGATGCCGGACATGGATGGCGCAGAAGCGACACGCCGCATTCGCCAACAATGCCCGCAAGTGCAAGTGATCGCCCTGACCAGCTTTCGCGAAGAGACATTGGTGCAAAGTGCCCTACAAGCGGGAGCCATCAGCTATTTGCTCAAGAATGTCAGCGCCGACGAC
>CAYGMR010000350.1:0-6376 GCA_964350725.1 uncultured Ardenticatenaceae bacterium
TGATGAAACCTTTGTTGGGGGTGATGTAGGACCAATTACGATGTACGTTGATGCCATCGATATTTTCAGCCATATAACGTGATAGGGTGTATCCGGGATAGAGTTGCCCGGTGGGGTGATTGGGGAAGCAGGTGACTACGGAGACCTGGTGGTTTGCTTGCAACCATTGTTGTGACAAATCATATATTCTGGCGGATGGTGCGCCGATTTCGGGTGAGAAGTAATGCGAATAATAGGTGATGTTCATAAGACCTGTGGCGGTTTATCGTGGTGGAGCATTAATTTTTGCTGCTGCTCACGATGATTGGTTGTGATTACGGCCGTTGCTTTTGTCGTTTCTATTTGTACGGATGCAGGTTCGGTGCGGCTTAGTACATAGCCAAATCGCAATGGGAGCTGCCCTTGTACGTGCATTTCAAGTGACTGGTTGGCTATCTTTTTGCCAAACGCTTCTGAGTACCACCCTTGTGGATAGGGTTCATGTTGTCCTTGGAGCCAGGTGGCAGTTTGGGCACCAAAACAGAACAGCCACATTGGTTGGGTTGATCCATTGAGCTGCCATGAAAAACGGCCGTTTTTGTGTGCTGTGATTTCAGGATGTAGGTGTATAAAATTGGTGGCATTGGTTGTGCCCTCACCCCACAGTTCATCTATCCACAACCAGAATTGTGATAAGTGCCAATAAATTGTGCGTCGATGGATTACAGCCGGGGAGAGACGTCGATACCCGTTGTGTTCTGCTTGCAGAAGTTGATATTGATTAGTGAATTGATGTGTTAAGAGTTTTGTTTGTGCACGCCGTGCCACACGAAAACTGCCCCACACCTCGGATTGATTTTGGTTGGCTACCGCGACACTGTTATGGGCTGGTGTGGAGCGGAAATAATCGCGCCAGGGACCGGCTGTATATTCATAGACACCTGAATCAACGATGAAACGTTGGCGGTTGAGGGTGAGTTCATAAGAAAGGGCATCGGCGTGAGCGTGGGCGGGCAAGTAATCGGGACAAACTTTGCCTACATCCACGATTAAGTAATCTTGGTTTTGCTTGTCGCGCATCACGGCATAGCCACTATCCGGCAGCCAAAGCGAGTTATGCTGTGGCTTATGCACGGGCCATTCATTATGTTTTTGCCAACCTGCGTAGCCCCACAGGAGCATTGAGTAGAGGCCAAATGAGGTGTCTATTTTATATTTAGGGTCGTCGAGGAATAATGCAACTGATGCCAACAACTCTTGTGGCGAGGCCATGATTGTTTGTCTGGCTGTGTCTTTTAAGAGCGGGATGCTGCCATCGGGGGAGATGATCTTTATGAGGAAGTCGGCCATTTTCTGAACGGCCGTTTTCAACCAATGGGGTGTTTCTTGTTGATTTCGACGTAAAAAGAGCCCGATTTCCAGATAATCTTTTAGAATGACGAGATGATAACCAGGTGTACGCTCAAAATGACCACCATCAGGCAAAATCTGTGCGGCCGTTTCACTTTCTAACAATTTGAGCGCCCGCTGCCGCCAGCGTTGCGGTTCTTCGCCCGCAAAAACGGTGCCAGCCCAGATCAAGGCACGCAAATTTTCAATCAGGTGATTGCCACGCACATCCAGCTCTAGATCGCTGTAAAGCATTTTTGCTTGTCCGTAAAGGCTGGACAAAAGTGTGGTCTGAAAATTTGTTGTAGGCGGGTCTGTGCGCATAGCATGGATAGCATGTAACCAATTGACCGTGCGCAGCGAGATTGTATATGGATGCCAGCCATCCCCTGCATAACGCCCATTTTGCTCAATCCAAGAAAGGGCTAATTTCTGAAATGTGGGCAAGGCCTCTTTTTTAGGCTGGACAGCTTGCCAGACGAGAAGTTGGGTCACGTAATCGAAATAGTGTAAATGGTAGCGCCATAAATGGCTTAGTTTGGGACTGTGCCATTCGGGAGCAGACTCAAAAACAACTTCTTTGTTCAAAAACTGGAAACAGCCTTGCGCGATTGCAGTGGCTTGTTGGACAGCGGGTGCTGTTGTGGTTTGCCAGTCAGGTATTTGTTGCAAGTCAGAGAGGCCTATATACAACGGCTCAAAATCTGTTAGCGTCCAAGATTGGGTTTGTGGAATGGGTTTGTCTTGCCACTGCCACCAGCGTTTGCGCGCCAAGCGCTTTGCACGATACCAAAACTGGGACGGAGAAAGGTAACGTGCTGTATGCAAGAAGAGGCGTCCTTGCTGTACTCTTTTCATGCTGCTGTGTTATGCTGCGAGTATTTTTGCAATGCGTTCCCCGGCATGACCATCCCAGAGCGGCGGGATTTGACCCGGCTTGTTGCTGCCCGTTAATATGGCATCGACCGACGAGCGCAGCAAGGCCATATCTTGTCCGACCAGTTGGTTTGTTCCGATTTCAATTGTAATCGGCCGTTCTGTATTTTCGCGTACAGTCAGACAAGGAACCCCTAGATAAGTACTTTCTTCTTGAATGCCCCCCGAATCGGTGATGATCACGGCCGCATGTTTTTGCATGGCCAAAAAATCTAAATAACCCAGCGGCTCAATAAATTGGATATGTGTAGTCAAATGGCTGAGGTCGTGGGCAGCGATCTTATGGCGTGTCCGTGGATGGACGGGGAAAATCAAGGGCAGCTGCTGGCCGATACTGTTTAATGTCGTCAATATTTTGTGCAACATGTCCAGGTCATCTACATTAGAAGGTCGATGGAGGGTGATTAAACCGTATTGTTGCAAGGCATAGCTGGTTTGTAAATTCGGCCAACGCTCTTCTGCTGCGGGCAAAAGCCGGATTAAGGTATCGATCATGACATTGCCAACTAAATGGATTTTTGCGGCGGCTACCCCTTCATGCAGTAGGTTTTTGTCGCCATCTGCGGAGGGGGTGAACAATTTGTTGGCGATTTGGTCTGTAATTAAGCGGTTGATTTCTTCAGGCATACGCCGGTCGAAGGAACGTAAACCAGCTTCAACATGGGCTACGGGGATGCCTAGTTTTGTAGAAACCAATGTGGTGGCTACGGTCGAGTTGACATCACCATAGACCAATACCCAATCTGGGCGTGTTTCTAAAACGACTTGCTCAAAGCGCTGCATGATTTCGGCTGTTTGCACAGCGTGGGAGGCAGAGCCAACCTCTAGATTGATGTCCGGTTTGGGTAAACCTAATTCTTTGAAAAACACAGCGGACATATTGGCATCATAATGTTGGCCAGTGTGTACGAGCATTTGTTGCACATGGGGATAGGGTTTGAGTGCGTCCATAACTGGGGCCGCTTTCATAAAGTTTGGCCGTGCGCCAACGATATGCATGATTAGCATGGGGGTGTTTATTCCTTGTTGTAGGGGTGATTGGTACGATTTGGTAAGGTTTTGTTGACAGTTAAGGGTTTCACCACAGAGCACACAGAGTTCACAGAGAATTTGAGTAAAAATGACTGAAACTCTGTGCTCTTTGTGACCTACTTCGACTAAGCTCAGCACAGGTCTGTGGTTTAAAAGTTATCCAAATGGTGAAATGTCAACACGCCTTAGAAACGGCCGTTTGTAGACTATGTTGTGCGGCGAAGGCGGCTTTGGTGGTCGTGAGGATACTCTCAATAGGCATTGGGTGTTGACCCTTGCCACATAGATAGTCGCGCCACGCAATCCATTCGGCTTGATGGCCTTTGTCTTGGCGCAAGCGGGCAGTGCGCTTGACCCGTTTTTTGCCTTGTTGTATTTGCAGGGTGCGATAATTATCCATTCGTGCCGCCAGCCCGCCGCCGAACAGTTCTAACATTTCTTTGCTAAAGCTTTTGTCGCCATTGGCTGCGTAGGTTAAGGTGCCAATCGAGCCATTGGCGAATTCTAGCGTGATGACAAAATTATCCTGACTGTATTTACCGCTGTCGGGCAAGGCAACGGCCGTTACCCGCTGCGGTTCAGCATTTGCCAAATAGATCAGCAGATCGATAAAGTGGATGCCTTCACCCAACAAACGACCGCCGCCTTGGGTTGTGTCTTGTGTCCAATGATCGCGTGGAATAAAACCTGCATTGACACGATAGTGCAGCATGAGCGGTTCGGAGATAGTTTG
Organism: uncultured Ardenticatenaceae bacterium; assembly: GCA_964350725.1. GTDB lineage: Bacteria > Chloroflexota > Anaerolineae > Promineifilales > Promineifilaceae > JAACFF01. The sequence continues at coordinate 4,070 of CAYGMR010000350.1, forward strand.
CAGATGTTCTTTTAATTCGATGATAAAAGGAGCAAAGCGGCGATTAAAGCCAACCATGAGTTGTGGCGGCCGTTTCTGTTGGCGGCTCTGTTCATAGACAGTGACGATGTTTTGTAGTTCGTTTTCTGTCAGGCAAAGCGGCTTTTCTACAAAAATATGTTTGCCCGCAGCCAGGCCAGCGCTGACTTGTTCAGCGTGTAAATGATGGCGTGTCAAAATCGCGACCGTGTTGATATCTGGACTTGTTAATAACGCTTGACTGTCTGTTGTGCAGTAATCAAAATGGAAGCGATCGGCCGTTGTGCGTGCGCTGATGCCACCCTGACTGGCAATGCCAACCAGTTGAATATCTTCTACATCTTTAATAGCTGGCAGCAGCGTCGCATTAGCAAAGAGACCCGCGCCCAAAACGCCTAAACGTATTTGTTGTAAATTTTCTGCATGGGCATCTGGAATTACCTTCTGGGTATTGGCATTCAGAACGATCTTATTATTTAGATCGGTGCGTTCTGGATAGGTTAGCAGGACACCTAAAAAGGGTTCGCCCTGTTTGCCGGTGATCAGATCATAGGCTTGCGTGGCTTCAGCTATGGGGAAGCGATGTGTAATGAGTGGTTTTATCGCCACGTCATTATTGGCAGCCATAGCCACATAGGCTTGCATATTGCGCTGTTCTGTCCAGCGCACATAAGCATAAGGGTAGTCATGCCCTTTTTCTTCATATTCTGTATCGTAACGACCCGGCCCATAGGAGCTGGAGATGCGGAAGTCTAGCTCTTTTTCGTAATATATTTTGCGTGGAATGTGCATGCCGACGGCCCCCACGGCAACGACGATGCCCTTGCGGCGGGCAAGGCTGCCAGCGAGTTCAACAGGTTGATTGCTTTTGGTATCGGCCGTAATTAAAACAGCATCAACGCCATGCCCTTGGGTATATTGTGTGCAAAGCGATTCAAGTTCAGAGGAAACGGCCGTTGCTGCATCTGCACCCAATTGCCGCGCCAAAGCCACCCGATCGGCCCGAATATCCATACCAATCACGCGACAGCCAGCCGTCTTGAGCATTTGAATTGTCAATTGACCCAGCAAACCCAAGCCAATCACCGCCACAACTTCGCCCAGCTTGGCTTCAGACAGCCTGATACCTTGCAGGGCAATGGCGGCTAATGTGGTGAATGCGGCCGTTTCAAAATCAATATTGTCTGGCAAAGTTACGACCAGATTTTTGGGTACAGCCACCACTTCTGCATGTACAGCGTAGCCACTGCCCGCACAGGCGACACGATCGCCGACAAAAACAGTATCAACATTAGCACCAACCGCGATTACCGTGCCTGCACAAGCATAACCCAGCGCCATTGGCTGTTCCAGGCGGTTTTGAACAGCATCCCACGTCGCCAATACACCTTCACTTTGTGCTTTACCCAACGTTTGACGCACCAAATCGGGCCGCGCACGCGCTTTTTCCAACAGGTTCTTTTCGGCAAAATCAACCACCATGCGCTCAGTGCCCGCCGAAACCAACGACGCCGCCACCTGAACCAGAACCTTGCCACTGCCACCCTGTGGCACTGGCACATCAGCCACCACCGCTTCACCGCTGCGAATATATTGTAATAATTGTTTCATAAGTTTTTTGACAAACCGCTTGTTCTAGTGGTTATTGTTGCATTTGTTTTAGTTGGCCTTCCGGAATATCTGACACGACAAAACGAAGTTTACCGGTTTTGGAACGCGCTAGAGCTGCCACATATTCAAATTCTATTTCAGAATCATTCCCAGCGCGTCTGCGAATAGACTGCAATAACTCAGAGACATCTTTGTCACTCTAAGCAGTGCTGCGTACAATGCGGATAATGATTTGACCGATTTCTCTCTGATAGATTTGAGCTTCGCGCACGTTAACTAAATCTTTGAAAATGTGATCCATGCGCCCTAGACGGGCACCGTTTTTCAAAATCACATAATCCTCTGCACGGCCGTCAACACTGCTAACAGTGCGTCCTGGTTTGCCACAGGGACATATTGAATCCACTAATGTTACCAAATCCTGTACATCATAACGCAAAAGTGGTGTTGCCGGATTGGAGAAATTTGTGCCAATAACTTTATATCCAGGTCCATGTGGGTTTGGAAGAAATTCTACGGCCGCAAAATCCTCGTCTACATGTAGTTGGCCATATTCACATTCAGAGAAATTCGCTACGGCTTCAGCCATTCCATAATGCTGTCGAGGACGTACACCGAATGCCCGCTGTATTAACTCGATCTGCTGAGGCAATAAATTTTCTGCGCCAATGGTAACCC
>CAYGMR010000351.1:0-1972 GCA_964350725.1 uncultured Ardenticatenaceae bacterium
TATGCGTGCCTGTCATGCCGCAGACCGCACTGGCCACATGATTTTGCAAACTTTATATCAACAATGCGTCAAAAACAATGTCAATTTCTTTGATGAATTTCATGTTGTTGATTTGATCCGTGTTGACGACACAGTTCGGGGCGTTGTCGCTATAGAAATCGCTAGCGGCGATTTCCACGTTTTCCACAGCAAGGCAGTTTTATTCGCTTCTGGTGGGTGGGGTCGCTGCTGGGAAGTCACATCAAATGCCCATTCGCTCACGGGTGATGGTGCAGCGATCTGCCTGCGACGCGGCATTCCTTTGCAAGATATGGAGTTTTTCCAATTCCATCCCACAGGCATTTTCAAACTTGGTATTTTGATTACTGAAGGTGTGCGCGGTGAAGGTGGTGTCTTGATCAATGGTAAAGGTGAACGCTTCATGGAAGTGTACGCACCCAATATCAAAGACCTCGCTAGTCGTGATGTTGTCAGCCGTGCAATTTACCTGGAAGTGCAAGCAGGACGCGGTATCAATGGCAAGAATTATGTCCATCTTGATGTTACGCCAGAAACAGTTAATTATTATTACGAAAAAGATGGCGAAGACCGGCGCATTAGCCGCGAATACATCGAGCAAAAATTGCCCGACATCGCCGATTTCACTCGTACTTATTTGGGTGTTGATCCTGTCAAAGAGCCGATGCCGGTGCAGCCAACGGCGCATTATGCGATGGGTGGCATTCCGACCGATGAGGCTGGGCGGGTATTGCTAAACGCACAAAAGCAAGTATTGCCGGGTTTGTACGCAGCTGGCGAAACAGCTTGTGTATCAGTCCATGGAGCTAACCGTCTGGGGACTAATTCCTTGACTGATTTAGTCGTCTTTGGGCGGCTGTCTGGTGTTGATATGGCTAAATATTGCAAAACGGCCGAATTAGCCCCGCTTCCAGAAAATCCGGCAGCAGAAGTGATGGCTGAGTTTGCACGCTTACGTGACAACAAAGGCAAAGTCAAGGCATACGAAGTACGCAACAAAATGCAATCGACGATGACTAAAAATGTGAGCGTTTTCCGTACTGAAGAAACCATGAATGCAGCTCTCGCTGATTTGAAAGCGTTGCGCCAAGCTTATAAGGATATTGAGGTTCAGGATAAGAGCAAACAATTTAACACGGATTTGTTAGAAGCGTGGGAGTTGGGTTGTTTGTTGGAATTGGCTGAGGTAACGGCCGTTTCTGCCATTACACGTCCTGAAAGTCGCGGCGCACATGCCCGTGATGATTATCCAGACCGCAACGATGCAGAATGGCTCAGACACACATTATGTTTTAAAGTCAGCGCAGGTGAGTATGAACTAGACTACAAACCTGTCGTAATCGACCGCTATCAACCCAAACCACGCGTGTATTAGGTAATCGGCAACACGTTTTCAAAAAAGGAATTGGTCAAAATGTTGCCGATTCCTCAAGGAAACCGCAGTTCATACATTTCAATCTTGCCGAATAATTTCTGCGGTTTACCTAAAGGAGAAAAAGATGCAAGCACAGCTTCGAATTCGTCGTTTTAATCCTGAAACAGACAAAAAACCGTCGTGGGGTGAATTTACACTGGATGATGTTAATGAGACTGATTCCGTTTTGGATCTCCTTCACCGCGTTAAATGGGAACAGGATGGCACCTTAACACTGCGGCGTTCATGTGCACATGGTGTTTGTGGTTCTGATGCGATGCGCATCAATGGGGCTAATGCTTTGGCCTGCAAGATGTTGGTACAGCGCCTCAAAAAAGGTGGCGACACAGTCAAAATCCAGGTGGAACCCATTTTGGGCATGTCGGTGATCAAAGATTTGGTCGTCGACATGGAACCATTTATGGATCATTACAAATCTGTCATTCCGTATTTTGTGAATGATGATCCGTTACCGGCAGATGGTCGCGAACGGCGTCAATCCATTGCCGACCGTGCCCGTTTTGACGACACGACCAAATG
>CAYGMR010000351.1:1982-6366 GCA_964350725.1 uncultured Ardenticatenaceae bacterium
GCGCTGGCTGCACGAGTTCATGTCCGAGTTTTTGGGCCGACGGCCGTTACGTGGGACCAGCAGCCATTGTTACCGCACATCGATTCATTTTTGACTCACGCGATACGGCCGCACCCGAACGCCTCCAAATTATGTCTGATTCCTTTGGCGTCTGGCGTTGTCGCACAATTTTTAACTGCACAAATGCCTGCCCGCGTGAAATTGAAGTTACCAAAGCAATTGCCGAGGTCAAGGTCGCGATCACATCCGGCGAAGTCTAGATAAACCGCGATTTATCCTATCATACTTAATCTTAATAAAAAGCGTCGCCGATTAGAATAGGGCGACGCTTTTTTTGTATAATATGGATGAAAACCAAAGCTTTTGAGGAGCAAAATATGAAAAGAAATTTGATTTGCATCACACTTTTATTCATGGTTGTACTTCTGGTTACAGCTTGTGGCGGCACGTCACCAGAAGCCCAACCAACTTCCGCACCGTCAACAGAAGTTCCCGCAGAGGCAACGGCCGCGAACGTCGCCGAACTCACGCTTGATGCCACCACAATTCCTGAAGTTGAAATTGCCGCCCCCACCGAAGAACCCGGTCCAGATCCTCCCCAAGCACCCGCCGATGCGGAAAGTGTAGCCTTAGACACCCCCGCAGCTGAAACGCCAGACATTCTTGTTGAATATAACGGTGTTTCCTTCAGCTATCCCCCCGAATTGGCGAGTGGTGTCAAATCAGAAACGGTTGCAGCCCCTGACCAACCGCAGCAAGGCCCTGGCTGGGCCAATCCACCAACCTATGATCGCTTCACGTTTGAAGAATACATCATTCCCGATGCCTTCCCTGCCGCCAATATCGCCGTTTATCCAGTTTTGGAAACTGCCAGCCGCAGCAGTTTCGCTAAAGACCAAATCGAAACTTTACAAGACATTTTGGCTAACAAACCGGAAGCGCCTGAACAACTGCCTTATTTGCCGCTTGTCAATGCCGCTATGGTGTTTTCTGCTCAATTTTCCTACCAAAGCTTTGCCAGCGGTGAGGGCATTCGTTTTGTGACCATGTTTGCCCAATCAATTAATCCCATCACCAATCAGGGCCTTTTTTATACCTTTCAAGGCTTGACCAGTGATGGGCGTTATTACGTGGCGGCGACCTTCCCCGTGCGCACAGTTGCACTGCCAGATGATGTCCCGGCTGACTTCGACTGGGATGAACTTGCAGCCAATTATGAACCCTATATTGATGATGTTGTTGCGACGCTCGATGAGTTATCCAACAGCGATTTTGAGCCTGATCTAGCGCTACTAGATGATACAGTAGCCACAATCAAGGTTGAAAAAGAGGAACCAGCGCGTAATACAGATGCAAACGACAATTTACTGCTGACGATTGTTTATCCGGTGAATGGGGGTGAAACACGCATCGGCGAAACATTGCCTGTGGCTGGCTATGTTGATCCTGCCAATAACAGCGATGTAACCATCACATTAACTGCGGGAACAAACACGTTGGCCGAGGCAACGGCCGTTGTCGATCCAAATTCAGGCGACTGGACAACAGAACTGGTCGTGCCGCTAAACTTCCAAGGACGTGGCAATTTGGTAGCCACAACTGACAGTGAAGAAACGGCCGTTGGCATCACCATCGGAGCAAGTTCAGGAGCTGTACAGCCAACTGCTGGCGAACCAGTTATTCGTCTTTTTCGACCTTATTCGGGAGAAACGGCCGTTGCTGGCTATCCAGTCTATTTTGAAGGCGACGTGCAAAATCCCATCGACAACTTTGTAGGCATTGGTGTTTTAATTGATGACTGTGCAACTTGGGACGCACAACAAAGCTTCACTGTCGAAAGTGGCGGAACGTGGCAAGGCGTCGTTCTTCTGCCAGCAGATATCCTGGACGAAACAGCCTGCGCCACAGCATACACCGGTGTTTATGGTGAAGGGGATTGGCACGAAGTGCAAAGCAATCTGCCCATCTTAAGCCCCGACGATGAAAATGCGAATCGCATTGGCCTGGAAAGCTCAACATATGAATTTACAGCCGGTGAAACAGCCAGAGTGGCCGGCTATGCAGTGAATGCACCTGAAGTAAACGTTTCGTTTATCAATCAAGAAACTCAGGAAGTAATCGCCGAAGGTGTTGCCACAACAGGAGACTTTGGGCTATGGGAAATTGAACTACTCGTCCCTGAGGATGCACCCGATTTCATCACAATCCAGGTTGAATTGATTACAGATGAGGCCGACGATCCTTACATCCTATCAACCGGCGCGACAATTATAAAATAATGGCACCAATACAGCCTCTCTGGCTGTGGCCGGTGTCCTCTCGGTCAGGAGACACGGCCGGAGTACCTGAAAGCTGTGGAGTTTGACCAAGTCAAACTCCACAGCTTTATCGCAAAAACCGGTCTATCAATCAAACTCGACACCACAGTCGGCACATTGAACATTGCCCACATCTTTGCCAGATGCGAGGTCTGCCACCCAATCGCGGAACCTCACACCATCTACTTCACGTGAATAAAAACTGCTGCCCGGCATGATGCAATGCACATCTCCATCAGCCATGTAAGAGCGGAAGTTGGGTGAAACGGCATGAATTTCAGAGAGGGCTCCGGCGAGCGTAGGTGCAAATGTATCGGCCGTATCACCTACCGCAACATGGTAGCGCACTTGCACCCGGTCAAGTTGACTGTTGTATTGCGCAAAACGTTGATCTGGATAAGCGGCAGCAACCGTATTATAAAAATCGGCCATTGTAAAGGCGGCAGGGTCAAAGTCTGCAAATTCAGGAATCCAGTCTGGGAACGTATGCTGCGACCCGTAAATTTGGTCAATAGCGGATGGTTGATCTAACACGGAGCCCAGCGAATCACCTAACTGTACAACTTCAGCCGTGGGGTAGTGATGGATCAGATGAGGGGCCGCACGGATCGAGCCGATGCTGCCCGCGCTGCATCCTGTCACGAAGACCGCTTCGGGCGCAAGCACATGTTCAAATGTCCAGTTAAGCGCTGCATTTAAGTTCTCGAAGCCATGATGATAAATGTCGATAGTTTCACCAGCGCTAGTTGTATAGGTTTGAATTTGACTGCCTAGATAAATATCGCCTGTACAGGAAGGCACATAAACAGCATGATAATCAGCAAATGGATTTTCAGGATTCTCAAAGTCAAGAATGCCACCACGCCGATCGGGGGCATCATTGGCACTGACTGATGCATCATAAAAGCTGCTCCCCACCTGGCACGTATCACCATCCCAGCAGCCACCGCCACCTTGAAAATAGACAAGCAGTTTATCAGTTGTGCCCGGTCGTGCCCAAAAGGCAAATGGGGTGTCGTGGGCACAGCGTGTCACACCACCAGGTTCGATCTTTGTCCAACCGTCTGCCATTGCCAGAATAGGATCAATAGTGACAGATTCAGCACCCGTAACCGTTTCAGGTTGCTCATCGTCAACCTGCATGACTGGAACAGATGAAGGCGGAGCAGGCTTTTCTGTACAAGCGAAAAGCACAATAATAATAAGAGATATGCTTAACAACAAAACAAAACGACGCATTGAGGTTCCTTTATTGAGCAAGATTAGGATTTGGTTTTTATCATAAACTCCGTGCACGCTATCGTCAATGGGCGCAACAGCTTTCGTTGGCACCTGATCTGTTACAAATTACCAATTTATGGATGAAGATCAGCACTAGCATCTGTCATTCATTTCGCTTAGGATTATAGACATATGAACCAGGAACTACTGACAACAAAGTTTTATCGTCCACCTTTGCGCCAACATGCGGTACAACGTGACAGGCTGTTACAAAGCTTGGATGATGGCTTGGCTCGCGGCCGTTCCCTCACACTCATCTCTGCTCCCGCTGGCTATGGCAAAACCACGTTGGCAACTGCTTGGTTACAACAACTAGCAGACCCGCCACAGCCCATCGCCTGGCTTTCACTCGATGCAGATGATAACGATCCAGTACGCTTCTTTGCCTACTTGATGACCACGCTGCAAGAAGCGGGCGTCGATTGGGGTACAGCGGGCCAACTCTTAGGGGGTCTTTCTACGCTGCCGCCAGTCGAAACATTGCTCACCACCCTCCTAAATGTGCTCAACCATCAACCCAACGGCCGTTTCCGCCTGCTGATCTTGGATGATTACCATAAAATCCACAACAGCACCATTCACACTGCCATCCAATTCTGGCTCGATCATGCGCCGCCCCATCTGCACCTCGTCATCATCACACGTGAAGACCCCCCGTTGTCATTGGCACGTTGGCGTGTACGCGATCAGATGACCGAGATTCGCGTGTCTGATTTACGTTTCACTCAGGACGAAACGGCCGTATTCTTCAACCAAACAATGGGACTCGATTTAACAACTGCGGA
>CAYGMR010000352.1:0-257 GCA_964350725.1 uncultured Ardenticatenaceae bacterium
GCTCAATTAGGAGATGCAGCCTTACCTGCTTTGCTAAGAGCATTAGTAAACCCAGATTGCCCATCCCGGGTTCTTGATGGCGCAAAACATACTTTTCATACCAGCAGTAGTCAAAATGTAATTGCAGAAACGAAAGAAATTTTGCGAACAATTCATGGGTCTACGCTGGATTATTCCACAATGAAAGCTGCCTCTGACCTAATGGTGAAGTTGTCGATTACATAAAATATTGACTTCGGTTATTCCCATGTATGGGT
>CAYGMR010000352.1:267-6361 GCA_964350725.1 uncultured Ardenticatenaceae bacterium
ATACTTTTTGCCAATGAAAAAACGTGAGCTTCTTTTAGGTCTTTTGATTGTTCTCATAAGTTGGCAGCTTGGTGCCTGGCTTTTGGATAATCAATTTTTGCCAGGGCCATTTATCGTTGCACAAACTTTTTTTTCTGAGTTGGCAAATGGCAAACTCATTGGCCATTTTTTGGTGAGTTTATGGCGCGTGTTAGCGAGTGTTTTGTTGGCAATTATGTTAGCTGCACCGGCTGGATTGGCCTTAGGCCAAAACGAGCGCATCGATCGTTTTTTTGCACCGATTATTTATGTTTTGTACCCGATACCCAAAATCGTTTTTTTGCCGATCTTGTTGCTCTTGTTAGGCATTGGCGATACCAGTAAGATTTTTATTATCTTCTTGATTCTCTTTTTCCAAATTTTGGTGTTGGTGCGTGATAGTGCCCGCAATATTGAACCCAAGATGCTGTTGTCGGTGCGCAGCTTGGGTGCGGGACGGCGGGCATTATTTCGCTATGTTTATATTCCTGCCAGCTTGCCAGCGATTTTGACTGCTTTGCGTCAAAGTGTGGGCACGGCCGTTGCTGTCCTCTACATCGCTGAACTGTTTGCTACCCAACAAGGTTTGGGCTATTACATCTACCTCAGTGGGAACACGCTGTTTAATTACCCAGCTATGTATGTGGGTGTGGTCGCTATGAGCATTTTGGGCTTGGGCATGGATGTTTGTGGCGAGTGGCTTGAACGGCGCTTAGTTCCTTGGCAGTTTGTGAATAAGAAATAATTGTTAGGGATTTTAAATATTTATAATCCCCCCATCCCTGACAAATTTTTGAGTTAGATGAGGGGTGTGCAACCTCCACACTCGAGAGTCATTCCCGCGTAGGCGGGAATCCATACGCTTGGATAACCTGGATACCTGCCTGCGCAGGTATGACATCGCTCAACAGGTTGTGCTACCTCGAGTAATTAGTATGCACACCCCTCAGTTAGATAACCATTGTGATGGACAAAGCAAAGACAGAACCAACTTTTTGCGTGCGGGATATCCCCGTTTACGGCGATGTGATTTTGGCACCGATGGCAGGCTTTTCTGATGTGCCCTATCGGGCATTATGCCGTGCCAATGGTTCGGCCATGAACTACACAGAATTTGTACCAGCTGACGCGTTGTTGGTTCAGCCGAACCCACTGTGGCGACGCTTAGACTTCAAACCAGGCGAACACCCTCTTGTGTTTCAAATTTTTGGTAACAACGCGCAGACGTTGTTAGCAGCTGCACAACGCATTGAAGCATGGGGGCCTGATATTATTGACATAAACATGGGGTGTTCTGTACATAAAGTCAGCGGTCGGGGTGCAGGTGTGGGCATGATGCCACAGCCCGGTTTGGTGGCGGAGACGTTCAAGTTATTGAGCACACATCTATCTGTGCCAGTCACTGGTAAGCTGCGAATTGGTTGGAATGATCAGCAGCGCAATTTTTTAGAGATCGGCCGTATCATGGAAGATAATGGAGCTGCACTGATTGCACTACACGGCCGTACCCGAACACAAAAATATAATTTCCCTGCCGATTGGGATGTGATTGGCGAGTTAAAACAAACCGTAAATGTGCCCGTGATTGGTAATGGGGATGTGAGCTGTGCGGATGATATCGATGCGATGAAGACGTACACTGGTTGTGATGCTGTCATGGTGGGACGGGCTGCCATAGGCAATCCCTGGATTTTTAAGCGCCGCGAGCGTGAGGAAGTGACTTTGTCCGAAATCACATCTACGATTCGATTACACCTAGATGAAATGTTGGATTATTATGGTCATCCAAAGGGGCTTTATTTGTTTCGCAAACATTTGCGCCGTTATTTTAAGGGATTGCCCGTTAAACCCTATTTGCCCAAAATGATTTCAACTGATGATGTAGGCGAATTTGAAAGCTTTTTACTCGAAATTGAAGCAAAATTGTTGATAGTTTGAGATAGTGGCAATGAAAATCCTTGTATTTCTAAGCGATTCATTGAGTACGTACCACACGCCCGCCCCGATAGCCGGTAAACTCCCGTTCGGCTAGAATTTCCAATGTCAACGCATCCAAGCGCCAGAGTTTTGAAGGCGAGGAGGGGCGTATTTCATGGGGTCCTAAGTCTGTTTCTATTGTGCCAAAAACATAGATTGTCCCATCTGGGGCAGGCTCGATCCACTGGATCTGGTACGCGGTCAATGCTTCAGCCGTGATAATCCCTTGCTTTATGTCTATCAACTGGAGACCACGTCGGTCAGGAAGATTTTGCGTTTTCCCATCTGGCAGCATATTTACCTCTTGTGTAAGGAGATAAAGAAACTGTCTATCTGGGCTGTATTCAGCATGACGGATGGTTCCCGTCAGCGGCCCTTTTGCGTAAGCAGTGGCAGGCGCAAATAAATCCCAGAAAGTTAAAGATTCTGCTAACGAAATGGTGCGTTCGATAGTAAGTTGACTGGTTTCAAGCAAGGTGATTTTGTCTGCGTCTGCATGCACAATGGCTAACTGCTTGCCATCCGGCGACAATGCTATTGCTGGTTCAAGGAACCGTTCTACGGGTTGACCGTTAATATGCGTCTGATTACCGCCAATATAAACCTTTGACAGCTCCTGTTCTCCAATTTTTTGGCCGCTTTCACTATCGTAAGCTATGATCTGCATGGGTTCTGGCTCATCAGCCCGGGTAAGGGCTGGATCTACCACACAATAAATGTGCTGCCCGGCTGGATCAAAGTAAAGGCTTTGTCTGAAACAAGCATTATTTTCATCTTTCACGTGTGCCAATTCTTGGCCGCTGCTTGTGTCTATTACATACCATTCCACAGGCGGAGGGTAGTGTAATGCAAGAGAAGGATCAGGCTGCAGCAAAAGACGTGTACCATCTGCATTGAAGCCAGCAACGATCCCTCTAACTGGTGGATGAAAGCGGTTTCTTTCGCTGCCGCTGTGCAAATCGTAGACCACGATCCAATTATCTTCAGGATCTTGGCTGGCACGCCCATCAGAATAGATTATGTCTACCCCCGTTGAACCATCGGCGGAAAAAATCCCTGCGTTAACTGTTTTGCTTGTCGGTAGTTCCATGAGCGTTTGGGAATCAAGAGCCGATATCTCACTTTTGGTGAACGGATTAAATAGGTAGAAGGTGTATGGCTGCTTGATAAATGCAGCGGGTTGCTCACTGTCTGTTTGCGATTCTGCAGGCACCCATAGGACAAAGGAAAGTTGGTGGCCTTTATATTCGCCCGTGAACTCCCAACATCCTGGCACGGCTAATTCTACACCTGCCAACACGGCCAGGTGAGAGCTTTTATGATAGCCGTTTGTGGCTTCTGTTATTTGAAACGGAGGTGCATCTCCATCTAACTGCCTCGCATTTATAATCAGGTCAGGAGTCGAATCTTCAGCAATAATAAATTCTTCACTCCACCACCAAAATTTGTCGCCCAGAGCAAGCTGCCGCCAACTGCCATCTTCGGGAAGCGCTGTCCACAATCCATTGTCGCCAAACCAAAATTTGCCTGGCCCAGGAGGAGTTAGGGGAGGCTGCGGAGGCCATGGTGTAGGCGGAATGAAGGGGGGATCGGGCGGTTGGGTTACTGGGCAAGACATTGTCTCCGACGTCGGTAGCGGTGTTGTTGCTTGTGAAACATTTTCAACTTGTTTGCCCGCAACTGAAGTGGTAGTAGAGGTGCACGCCATAGCCAGCAGTGTTGTGATCATGAGAAGTAAGGAAAGTGAGCCAGTTCGTATCATTAACTTTTTCATTGTTTGCCTCCTGCAAGGGCTAAAGATTAAAAACACGCGCCATTGTATTACCTGCATATCTTTATAGTATATACACCAGTCGATAGAGAAATGTTCCAATAGTCCATGTTTTGCGGAGTTGATCGCGGTTTATTTGCAAAAATCTATCGAGGTTGGTGAAATTGAAGCGGTGGATTTTGAAATTGTGGCTAATGCGTGGATGGGCGCAATTGCATTTGCAAGAGATGTTAGCTTATTATGGTGATCCTGAAGGGCTAGTGTTATCCCGCAAACATCTACGGCGTTACTTCAAAGGGCTGGCCGTCAGACCGATTTTGCAAAAGATGCTTAAAACCAGCGAAGTTGCTGAATTTAAGCGTTTACTCCTTAAAGTTGAAGAACAACAGGAGCAATCAGTCCCTCAAATTGTGCATGCATCCAGAGAAAAAATGTATGCTGGAAATGTTGGTTAGAATGCCCCTAACTGACTAACCAATAAGGGTAATATTTTCAGCGCCAACCTTGTCCACAGTTAATTTGCTGGCATCTTTTTCGCCAGTTTCCAATAGCCAACAAGCCGCATAATGTTCATCCCCATAATCTTTGAACGGTGGGGTTTCTTGTGAACATTTGTCAAATGCCAGTGGGCAGCGTGTGTGAAAACGGCAGCCGGTGGGTGGATTTAATGGGCTGGGCACATCGCCTTGTAAAATGACACGTTGACGTTTATATGAAGGGTCTGGTACTGGAATTGCCGACATCAATGCTTGTGTATAAGGATGTAATGGGTCACGGTATAAATCTTCGCGCGTTGCCATTTCTGCCATTTTACCCAAATACATCACACCCACCCGGTCACTAAAATGCTCAACAACACTGAGATTATGGGCGATGAAAAGGTATGTCAGGCCAAAATCGCGCTGCAGATCTTTCAAAATATTGAGGACTTGTGCCTGGATCGAGACATCAAGCGCTGATACTGGTTCGTCGCATACGATGAATTTCGGCCGTAAAGCCAAAGCGCGTGCGATACCGATACGTTGGCGTTGGCCGCCTGAAAATTCATGCGGATAACGGCGTGCATGGTCGGCACGCATGCCAACACGCGTCAACATTTCCACAACCACATCATACCGTTCTTGCGCTTTTTTATCGGTATGGATATTGAGTCCTTCAGCGATGCTTTCACCCACAGGCAAGCGAGGGTCTAACGATGAATAGGGGTCTTGGAAGATGATTTGCATTTCACGGCGCAGTTTTTTTAACTGTTTGGCATTCATTGAGAAAACATCTTCGCCATTGAAAATCACTTCGCCAGATGTGGCTGGTACTAGATTCAAAATGGTACGGCCGACTGTCGTTTTACCACAGCCAGATTCCCCCACCAGACCAAGCGTTTCACCCTCGTAGATGTGAAAGCTAACATCATCTACAGCTTGCACCCATGCTTGTACACGTTGTAACAAGCCCCCGCGCACGGGGAAATATTTCACCAGGTTGTTGACTTCGAGTAGAACTTTTCTGTCCTTTGATGGTTGGTTTTCTTTTGCAGGTTGTCCGTTTTCGGCCATGCCTATTTCCTCTAAATTTTATTCATGCAGCCAGCAGCGTACGGCATGATTGGGAGCGACTCTCTTGAGTTCTGGCTCTTCTTGTGTGCAGATTTCTAAATTATTGTCGATGCGTGCTTGGCAGCGGGGGGCGAATTTGCAGCCGGGCGGCAGGTCGACTAAATTAGGTACTGATCCAGGAATAGTGACGAGTTCTTTATCGACTTGCCCCAAAACTGGGGTCGAACCGATAAGTGCGTCAGTGTAAGGGTGTTTGGGATTGTTGAACAATTCATGGATGGGGGCTTCTTCCACGATGCGCCCAGCATACATGACATTGACGCGGTCACACATTTCAGCGACGACACCTAAGTCATGCGTGATGAGAATAATGGCTGTGTTCGTTTTGTTGCGTAAATTACGCATCAAATCAAGGATTTGCGCCTGAATGGTGACGTCGAGCGCGGTTGTGGGTTCGTCGGCGATCAATAATTCGGGCTCACAAGCCAGCGCCATCGCGATCATCACACGTTGTGCCATTCCACCGGAAAGTTCGTGCGGATAGGCATTGACGCGTGATTCTGGTTCAGGAATGCCCACCATACGCAGTAGATCGACAGAGCGTTTGGCTGCTTCTTCCTTATCAACATCTTGATGTAACAATAAAACTTCTGAAATTTGGTGGCCGATGCGGAAAACAGGATTGAGGCTGCTCTGCGGCTGCTGGAAGATCATGGAGATGCGGTTGCCCCGAATATTCATCATACGTTTTTCGGGCAGGTCGATTAAGTTTTCA
>CAYGMR010000353.1:0-1284 GCA_964350725.1 uncultured Ardenticatenaceae bacterium
TATTGTAACCCACGCCCAATAAAAGCACACGGCCATCTAAATCATACACGCGTGCCAGTGGCGAGGTTTCACCTAAGGAATAAGGCAGGTGGTGGTTCGTGGTGACAAATTCGGCATGTTGACCCCAGGCGGCAAAGGACATATGTGGGTGGTCGCTGCGGTACACATCCGGCCAGGTACGGAAAAGTTCAGCGATCTTGCCCATCTGGCGTGTAGGCGTGCGCTGTGGATCAAACAATGGCATTGCGTTGCGTACCGTTGCATGCCATTCTGGTGGTATGGGCGGATTTTGCCAATCAACTGGATCGGTCATTTGGGTTGAATGCGCTGGCATCACGAGCGTGCCTTGGGGCGTCAACACATCCATCAACGCTTGAATTACAGCGACTGGGCCGCCTACGACCCAGCCGAGTTTGCTCAAGGAAGAATGCACCAATACTGTCATGCCGGGTTCCACACCCAAGCGGCGTAAATCAACAACTAAACTTTTGCGGGTAGACGGCCGTTTCACCTTATTAATCGTATCTACTTCACTCATCTATCACCTTGATTTTGCCACACATTAAAGTGCAAAAATCTGTGGCCACTTCTTTATTATACGACGATTTTTTTCTTACGATCTTTACGCACGAGCCACATGGTTGACCCAAGCAACAACAGCGAGAAAGCGAGACCAATGAGGCTGACTAATAAATAATCGCCCTGCTGGAACACAATCCCAACGCTAAAGCTGGCCAAACCTGACCCCAGCGCCACAATCGTTTCACTGGCACCTTGGGCACGGCCACGCTCATGGGCAGCCAACGCATCCGAAAGCAAGGACGAGCCGGATACAAAACAGAAATTCCAGCCCAACCCCAACAAAAACAAAGCCAATCCCAAAATCGGCACGCGCAAGGAGAGTGGCGCGAGAATGCAAGCGGCAATCAAGATAATTGCGCCCCCAAGGATCATGGGGATACGGCCGAATTTATCAATCAACCAACCGGACAACCAGGAAAGCCCAAACATCCCTAATGTATGCACCATAATCACATTAGAAATAGCGCTGGTGGAATGTTCATGGTAGTTCATATGCACGGGTGTAATGACCATGATGAAGGCCATCACAAAAAAGGCCAGTGTCATACTGATGATGGCTAGCTGCACCATGGGCGCGGCGAAAATTTGGCGTAACGGCCGTTCGCCACCCGGCACATTCTCGATACTGTCCGGATCTTCAGCTGCCTCAATACGCGCCACCTCTGCACCTAAAATTTTTGGGTCAGGCCGCAAAAAGAAGAA
>CAYGMR010000353.1:1332-6358 GCA_964350725.1 uncultured Ardenticatenaceae bacterium
TTGTGCCTGCGGACACGATAATGCCAATTACCTTGGCACGGCGCGACAACCGAAAAATCTCAGCACCGACATAGCGGCTTTGTTCACCAGCCGCGCGTGCCATGCCAATCAAAAATGCGCCCAACATGAACGCCAGATAATGGCTGTTGATGATCGCCCAAATGGAGACGATGCTGCCAAAAATAGCCGTGCCATAGCCAGCCGAAAGCGCCAGTCGCCGCCCAAACCGATCCATCATATACCCCAACGGATAAGCAAACAACGCCCGCCCAATCAAGCCGATTGTATTAGGCCAACCAGCGGTGCTGTCTGTGCCGCTCAGTTGGATAGAGATGATGCCGGAAAGCGTAAAGGCCGCGATTGAACTGGCCGAGAAGAAACTCTGCGCCGTGAACAAAACCACAACAATGCGGTTACGGGCAGAACTGAAGAAGTGGCGCATGGCTAATTGTTGGAAAAATCCTGCTTACGTAACAGGTTCAAGACAGTTTGTGAATAGGCCTGATGAGTTTCACGCGTATATTTGGCTTTGGTATAAATCTGCGCCAGATTTTCCGCGCCAACAGCTTCGATACGTTGACGCAGTGCGGGGTATGCCATATAGCGTGCCCAGCCTTCTTTTTCTTTAACGGCGTAAATCTCCTTGAGTCGTTCTGGGGTGTAATCTTGATAGGTTTCTTGATGGACGATGCCATCCAAAGGCAGGCGATAACGTGGCGCCGGGTCTTCAGCCGGATAGCCCAATGAGAAGCCGGTAACGGGGATGACGTTAGGCGGCAGGTGCAGAATGTCGGCGATTTGGTCGCAGCTTGCCAATGTCGTACCCATATAACAGATACCTAGGCCATGTGACTCTGCCGCTAAAGCAACGTTTTGCGAAACCAGCACTGCATCAATGGTGGCGATCATGAAGCTCATGAAATTATCAAAATTATCGGGTGCGTCACTGATCTTGAGCCATTTGCGCATACGGTTAAAATCGGCGCAGAAAGTCAACAAAACGGGTGCATCAAGCACCATGCTTTGCTCGAAATGTGGTTCGTATAGCTGCTGACGCAGTTCTAGATCCCGCGTGACAATGATTGAATAGGTTTGCATATTGCCAGATGACGATGCACGGGTTCCAGCGAGTAAAATCTCATTTAATAATTCATCAGGCACGGGATCGGGTTTGTAGGCGCGGATGGAACGGTGTTGATGAATTTGATCGATAATGTTCATATGGGTTGGGTAATCCTTCGTCGGGTAGTTGGGTTGTCTGTTTATATGTTATCGCTCAGGGTCGTGTCTCTTGACCGTGCCCGATGTGTGTTAGAATTGATGTGGAAACAGCGAGGGGGATTATATGGTTATAGGCGTGATTCGCCAATGACAGAAGGTTTGGAATATGGATGCGAAGCAAGATTTTGCGGCACAACGTGAACGGATGGTAGTTGAACAGATTGAAGAGCGGGGGGTGAAGGATACGGCCGTATTGCAAGCCATGCGCATCGTTCCCCGTGAACTATTTGTGCCAGATGCCTACAAACAACATGCTTATGACGATTCCCCGCTGCCGATTCTTGCCCAACAAACCATCTCCCAACCCTATGTTGTCGCGCTGATGGTCAGCGCTCTCAAACTCAAGCCCAAGGCGTGTGTGTTAGAAATCGGGACTGGTTCTGGCTATGCCGCTGCGCTTTTAAGCCGCATCGTGAACGAAGTACATACGGTTGAACGCATTCCCGAATTAGTGGCATATGCTCGCCAACGGCTGGCTCAGCTAGACTATACAAACGTAACGGTTCACCAGGGAGACGGTACACTTGGCTTGCCGCAATTTGCACCTTATGACGGCATTGTGGTTGCTGCGGGTGGCCCACAAGTGCCTGCGTCGTTGCAAGCACAACTAAAAATCGGCGGACGCTTGGTGATTCCAGTTGGCGAAGCTGAACGCCGCCAGCAACTGGTCTGTGTCACGCGCCTGACAGAGAAAAAGTATGAACGCCGCGAATTGGGAGCGGTCGCTTTTGTGCCTTTAATCGGGGATGAGGGCTGGTAACAAGCCGATGCTAAATATTCATTTTGTTACTGTCATTAAGTTTTCGCTGATCATCAATGACTACAACGAATTTAGGAGCAACCAAATTTCTTCTTTCCAGAACTAAATTCGTTCCTTTCCCAATTCGTTGTAGTAACGGCGAAAATTTAATGAGTCTAACTTGTTTTCAATTTGCTGCGCCATACTTGGACGAGCAATGTGCCGACCACGACAGCCACCAGTCCAATCAGTTCACGGCCGTTTAGTGTCTCACCCAAAAAAAGCACGGCCAGGATCGCGATCTGCACGGTCATGGTGTTATTGATGACAGTTGATTCCATGGCGGAGAGGGTGCGTAGGGTGTGGTTCCAGAGGGTGAAGGCAACGGCCGTATTCACCACCGCCAACCACAAAATGATCAACCAGCTTTGTAAACCTAAGTCAGGCCAGCCTTGCAGGAACAGCCCGCTAACGAGTAATAAAGCAGCACCAATGCCCATACTGACGACGGTGACGGTTAACGGCCGTAGCCTGTCACCCCGATTCACAAAGCGCCCCAATACCGATGAAACCGAATTCGCCAACATGCCCACCACAGCCGCAACAATCCCGATGAGCTGTGCATCGGCCAAACCAAATGGGAAAAAGTAAATCAACGCGCCAGCCAATGCCAATAGAATGCCGAACCATTGTCCGCCATTGGGTCGTTCGCCCAGTGTGACGATTCCCAGGAGTGCCACGAAAACGGCCGTAAAACTCAAGATCAGTGTGATAGTTACCGCTGGCGCATAAGCCAACGCCACAAACTGGGCCCCTTGTGTGACGGCATAATAGACAATCCCTAGCACGATCAGACGCAGCCAATCGCCGCGTGTTAACGCTTTGATAGCAGATGGCATCCGAAATACAGATGGCTTCGTGGTGGATTCATCATCTGCTTGTCGCCACAAAAGTGGCAGTAGTATCAGAAAAGCCAGCATGTAGCGCAATCCGGCAAAGGTCAATGGTGGAATTTCTTCCAGGCCGAATTTAATCAACACCCAGGATGTCGACCACAAAAATGTCACAAACAAGGCTTGTAAGGCTGCACGTAAATGGGGGGAATTCTTGAACATAATAGGCGCTTACACGCCAACATCGAAAAAACGTTGTCGATAAATAATATGACAGATAATTTTTATAAACACGGACGGAAAGGGATTTAATGAATTTGTTATTCGCATTCTTTTCTGTCCGTGTTTACAGCTTTATTCTAAACATTGTCTCGAGGAAAACTTGTGTTTAGCAATTATCATACATCCTGATGATTTCGCCGGTGTTTTTGCCTTCAACGCTTTTGACATAGCCATTGATCACTTTGACCATAGGAATCGGATTGTGGCCCGGGAAATAGGCTTCATATTTATCAACGGCATCTTCAACCAGCCCGGAGGAGACAACGTTGATTCTTTGGCCATTTTTTAATTCCAAAGATACTGCTTTGGCAAAACTATGAATACCGCCATTGACCATTGCGGCACTTGTCGTCATCACCACAGGATGATCTGCCAATATGCCCGTTGACAGCGTGAAAGAGCCACCTGGATTCAAATAATCCTGCCCAATCCTGACAAGATTGACCTGACCCATTAATTTGCTGCGCAAGCCGATGTAATAATCATCTTCACTCATGGACTCAAAGGCTGCCCACTTTGCTTCCCCAGCGATACAGACGATTGCATCCACTTTGCCAATAGCTTCAAACATGGCTGCAATCGATTGGCTGTCGTCAATATTTACTTGAACGTCGCCAGAATTTCTGCCGCCAAT
Source organism: uncultured Ardenticatenaceae bacterium (assembly GCA_964350725.1). Classification (GTDB taxonomy): domain Bacteria; phylum Chloroflexota; class Anaerolineae; order Promineifilales; family Promineifilaceae; genus JAACFF01. The sequence goes on from CAYGMR010000353.1 coordinate 5,162, forward strand.
GATGACTTCGTGTTTTTTGGCGAAATGTGCGCTCACTTTTTTGCCAATTGTACCTGCGCCACCGATTAGTAGAATCTTCATGAATATACCACCTTGATTTACTTGATTATAAAACAATCGTAACTATACAGCCTCTCTGGCTGTGGCCGGTGTCCTCACCGCGACACTATCCGGCTCGGTCAGGAGACACGGCCGGAGCACCTGAATAGTTACAAACAGTCTATTATGCTAGGATTTTGTCATTAGTCGACCCAAGCTGCTGCTTCATCATCAATTTCTCTGATAGGTATTTTGATTGCAGCGGTTCTAATTGATGAATTACTGACTGCTTAAGCAGGAAAACACATAACTTGCTGCTGAAGTTGCCCACTTGTTACCGTTGGGCGCTTCTTCAAGCCAGCGACTCAACGTGCTGGGGGTAACAAAATCGCCAAGGCGACCCAATACATAGGCTGCATAAAACCCCGACCATAATTCGTCACGTTTGCCGCCAAGGATTACTTGTTCGTACTCATGATGAGCGGCACCAGCCGCATTTAACGCTTTTTCAAGTTCAGCCTGGGTAAGTATTGTCATTATTTCTCTCCATGCTCTTTTAGACTTCGGTTGTGATCTGAACGCTAAAGATAATTTTCTTGGATACTGTTTATATGATGGCGTTCATGTCCGGCTATGTGGTAGGCGGCTGCGCGTACACTCATCATATTGCCACTGCCAATCCCTTTGCGCGTTAGAGCCGCATCATCAAGGCTGTTGAAGAATGTAAGCGTGGCTTGGCGTACAGAGATGAACTCTGCCAGGATATCTTCTAAGAAACGGCCGTTTGCGCCAGAATAAGGGACATAATCATCTTGTTCAAAACCGGGCAGCTCAGTGGCATCATTGCGAGCGAAGCGCAAGGCACGGTAACAATAGATGCGTTCATCGTCGATGATATGCACGAGAATCTCTTTTATCGTCCATTCGCCCTCTGCATGTGGAATCGTTAATTTCTCAACAGGTATTGAGCGAAAAAACTGGATACTGGTTTCCAAGTTAGTTTGCAGATGCTTGAGTACGAGACCGTCATCAGGTAACAAGTCAATGTACATGCTTGCATAGGGCGCATATTCGTCGGGATTTGGTTTGGGGATAAGTTTCATGTTGATAACCTCAGTGTTGTGATAAAAACAAAACTGCTGACTAAGTTTGCATGTC
>CAYGMR010000354.1:0-6351 GCA_964350725.1 uncultured Ardenticatenaceae bacterium
CAAAATGTTACACATGGCCCTGGCACAAAACATCGCCAAATACGAACAACAATTTGGCGAAATCCGCCTACCGCAACGCGGCTCAGCCCTCGCCAACAGCTTCTTCCGCTTCCCGCAAGATGATCAAGGCGATGATGATAAGGACAAAGACAAATAGTTTAAGGTGGCAAAGTGGTAAGGTTGCAAAGTCAAAACCGCTCATTGAAAGCTTGCTTTGCCGCTTTGCAACACTGCTAATTCACTCTGCTGAATTCGTGGCAAAAATTCACCCAGCCACAAATTTAATTGCTGTCCCAATTGAATACACGATCAACATTTGCCCGGGGCCATAGGTGAGCCAAACAACATCATCGATCAAGGGGAAATCTAAATCAGCAAACCACATGCCACCCAGAATCAAGTCTGAAAATAGAAACAGCGCGGCTCCAACGGCTAATAGAATGAACATCGGTTCTTGTAATGCCAGCCCTGTGCCCAGACCAGCGGTACTTGCCAATAGTAACGCATATGGCAAGACAACCCACTGCAAAGATGGCCCATCTGCGCCGCTGTAGACTACAAAATACCAGGCCACGATGGCGATTAACCACCAGGCGATCAATGATCCCCAACGCGCACTAGCTGCATCTAGCCCATGGGCACTGCCAAAACGCCAGATAGCAATGATGTAAAAGATATGGCCGATAGCAAAAGCCGCAATGCCACCAATTTCTGAGCGTCCACCGGGCAGCACACCCGCCAAAAATAAATCGCCCAAGAGACCGAATGTCATGCCAATGGCGATTAATAGACCATATTGTGTGACGTCATAATTGCGGCTGATTAGAAACCAGCTAAAACCTGCGATGACGAGCGTTGCTGACGAGGCCATGCGTGTCCAGGTGGGCATGCGGTGACCACTGCCGGATGTGCCAAAAATAAAGCCGCCAAACAGCAGCACAGCCCAAACGATTAACAGGGCGATAATCCAATAACGTTGTGTGGGGTTTTCTAGATAATTAAACATAATTTGACTCCACCGAAATTTTACCCGATGATACAAACTTGTCCATTTTTACAAACCAACTGTTAGGGGCCAGGCAATCGGGAATAACGTTAGCCCAAAACAGACGGACTCATCTTCCGATTGCCTGACCCATGAGCTAGTCAAACGATTTGTTTGTCTAACATGGGCGAGGCGATTGTTAGGCAAACACTCTGGTGAAATCAGAATGCCGTTTGCAATCGCCTCGCCGCTACCAAACGTGTTTTGATTCGGAAATTTTTGTGGTTGTTTACTCGTCCTTGACAATGATCAGCAGCATTTTGAACGGCCGTTGCGCCATTAACGCATGGGGTACATTGGCCGGCATCACAACCGCTTCACCCGCCGCCACAACCATCTCTTTTTCCCCAATCTCAATCTGCGCCTCACCATCCAAAATATACACCAGCGCATCGGCGGGTGTGGTGTGCGTGCTCAAGCCTTCACCTTCGGGAAAGGCAAATAAAGTCAGCCCGCCCAGCTTGTTTTGTGTCACAGTACGGCTAACTACTTGCCCCGGTTGGTAGGTGACCATCTCAGCCAGGTTTACAACTTTTGCTATCGGAAAATTTTTAATCATTTGGGTTCCTTTTTATAATCCAACAATGCTTTGTAGGGATTGCTGCGAGCATCGACATGATTGGCAACAGTCACGTTTGTATAACGTGTGATTTTCTTTTGGATAGATTTTGCCAGTCGACTTTCGACGGCTAGAATGCTTTCTCCTAGTTCATCGACGCTGGACAACGTTTGTTGAATTTGGTTGACGATGACCTGCGCATCAGCGCCAATGGCTGTGTAGCTGTCACTAATATTGCCAACCGTGATCTTTTCACTATCGACGACATCGCCTGTGTTAATTAGCGTGGGTTTGTTGTTTGTTGGTTCTTGTTTGCTACCAACTGTTTCGGCTGGCATGGTTTGTACCTACATTCAACTGCTTGTATACCGAAAATTGTGCAACTATAACATAAGCCGCCTACCATTGGCAATTTGGACATGGTTCAAAACCAAACGCTTTCACCGATGATCGTGGTAGGGGCGGGATGATGCGGCCAGGTTTTATTGAAACCATAGATCCTATTCTCCGCATCATCTCGCCCGAAATTGGCCGTCGTTGGGCGAGACAAACGGGAGACAAGGTGGTTCTGCATGGCAAGCTGATTCCCCGTTTGTCCCGCCGCTACAAAATTGGTTGGGTATGGAGGTGATCAAAATGGTTCAATCAGGATTTGGTGATGACAGACAGAAAAGCCCGCCAACAGATTTTTTCTGTTGGCGGGCTTATTCCACAAAACATATTTCAGCTACGATCAGGCTGATGGGCTGACTGGCTGAACGCTCGTTTTTATGCCTCGGGCATAATGATCCACATAATGATGTAGAGGATAAGGCCAGGGCCACCCAGCAGGGTTAAGGTCACAAAAATCAGGCGGACAATAACGGGGTCGATATCGAAATATTCGGCCAATCCAGCGGCCACACCAGCCACCATACGGTCGTTTGAACGGGTTAATTTTTTATCTTTCATCGCGTGCCTCCAACGAAAATGTTTCTCTCCAAAATTGTTACGGATAGCTTATTATAGGTTGTGTTTGAAGAGAGATAATTCTTCTTGAAATTGTTTGTAATTTACTACCAATCATTACGCATGTGACTTGGGGAAGTTGCAAGTTATGCGGAGTTTATACAACGGGCACGGTCGGAGACACGGCCCTGAGCGATGGCGGACAACACAACTCCCACGACAAGATAATTTTAATAGGCCAACTGATGGTTATTCAAACGTTTGGATACCTGCTTTCGCGGGTATGACAGTTGATGGATGTTTCTGGATTTCCGGCCAACCCTTTTTTTGTGCCTGTTGTTCTGTTAAACTCGGTAATTTGAGACTGTCTTACCCCGAAGCTATTAGACATGAAAACTGTAGCCCGATTTGGTAAACTGGGTATCGATTTGCCAAATCGATTTACTTTATTTGAGGAGAAATACCAATGACAGATGATGTCACTAAAGCGCCGTTGCGGCGTTTGTTGAACTATTCGAGGCCCCATCGTCGCCAAATTGTGCTGGCTTCTTTATATTCTATCCTAAATACCTTGTTTGATTTGGCACCACCGCTGTTGATTGGTATGGCTGTTAATGTGGTCGTGGCGCAGGAAGATTCGTTTTTGGGTGAATTGGGCATTACAGAACCATTGGCGCAATTGACTGTATTGGCGATCTTGACCATTATCGTATGGGGTTTTGAGTCGTTGTTCCAATATTTATACAGCATCAATTGGCGCAACCTGGCGCAGACGATACAGCATGAATTACGTGTCGATTCGTACAGCCATGTGCAGGATTTGGATATGGCCTATTTTGAAGATCGCAGCACGGGGGGATTGCTGGCGATTCTGAATGACGATATCAATCAGCTAGAGCGGTTTTTGGATGTGGGTGCGAATGAATTGTGGCATATTTTCACTTCTGTTGTGGCGATTGGCACCTTCTTTTTTATTGTTGCACCTGGTGTGGCTTGGCTGGCATTGATTCCGATGCCGTTTGTGTTGTATGGGTCGTTTCGTTTCCAACGTCGTTTTACACCGCTTTATGCAACTGTGCGTGAGAAGGTGGGCGAGTTGAATGGGCAATTGGCCAATAATATTGGTGGGATTGCCACGATTAAAAGCTTCACGGCCGAAAAATTTGAGCAAAAACGGATTGGTGAATTGAGTGAAGCGTATCGCACGAGTAATCGGGATGCGATTCGAGTCAGTTCGGCCTTTATTCCGTTGATTCGCATGGTGATTGTGGTTGGATTTTTCGCGATTATGGTGCTGGGCGGTTTGCAAGTGCTGCGTGGCAATTTGAATGTGGGTTTGTTTACGACGATGGTCTTTTTGACACAGCGTTTATTGTGGCCGTTGACACGGTTGGGCGATACGCTTGATCTATATCAACGAGCAATGGCTTCGACTGCGCGTGTGTTGGATTTATTGGATACGGAACAATATATTTTGAGTGGTTCAGAAACTTTGCCTACTGCTGAGGTGGCGGGCGAGGTGATTTTTGACCATGTAGGCTTTGCTTATGGTGAGGTTGCGGATGAGGGGGATTTGGGGAGCAACGGCCGTTTCTCCCCCACCGCTCAACCCATCATTAAAGATCTCTCTATTAACGTCCCTGCCGGTGATACCGTCGCTATTGTCGGCGCAACTGGATCGGGCAAAAGCACGTTAGTGAAACTGCTGCTGCGTTTTTATGATGTGCAGCAAGGGCGCGTTTGCCTGGACGGCCATGACATTCGTGATTTGCAAATCCATGATTTGCGCGAAGCGATTGGTTTTGTCAGCCAGGATGTCTTTTTATTCCATGGTACGGTGCGCGAAAATATCGCTTATGGCACCTTTGACGCGGATATGGAAATGATTATCGCCGCTGCAAAAACGGCCGAAGCGCATGAATTCATCATGGATTTGCCTGATGGCTATGAAACGATAGTCGGTGAACGTGGTCAAAAGCTATCCGGTGGGCAGCGGCAGCGCATTTCGATTGCGCGTGCTGTGCTCAAAAACCCACCGGTATTGGTGTTGGATGAGGCCACGTCTGCGGTTGATAACGAGACTGAAGCGGCGATTCAACGTTCGATGGAGCGTATCATCGTGGGGCGCACAACGATTGTCATCGCCCATCGCTTGAGCACGATTCGTAATTCTGACCAGATTTATGTGTTAGAGCGTGGGGTGTTGAAGGAAAACGGCCGTCACGAAGAGTTGGTCGCGCAAGATGGCATTTATGCCAATCTTTGGGCTGTGCAGACTGGGCGGCTGGTTAGTCATGGTTAAAAAATAGCCACGAATTGCACAGATTACACGAATTAGAATTAGTTGGCCTAAATTCGTGTAATCCTTCGACTTGGCTCAGTACAAGTTAGTGCAATTCGTGGCAAAAATTTATTCAGAGGGTGCTTCTTCCTCAACGGCCGTATCGGCTTCGCCTTCTGTGTCGGGGGAAACTGAATTGGTATCAAAATCGAGTGCGGGGCCAAAGATGGCTGCGAATTTGAGAATGCGGTTGTTGCCGCTGTCAGCGATGTAGACGTTGTCTTGTGCGTCAATCGCAATCCCGTTAGGTAGACCAAAGTTATTGACATCGGTGCCGAAGCTGCCGAAGCGACCCAAGTAGGTGCCATTGGGATTGAAGATGAGTACGCGGAATCCTTCTGGATCTGTCACATACACACGACCGGCGCTGTCAACGGCCGTATACGGTTTATTGTTGATCGATGTGCCTTCCCAGGCTGTCACCGGCCATTCGTTGATAGCAAACAGATCGGGGGTGAACTGTTGGATGCGTGCATTCCAGGTGTCGGCCAGGAAGACCGAGCCATCTGGCCCTTGGCTAATGCCCACCGGTTCATTCATCTGCCCCAATTGATTGCCAAAGCTGCCGACCTGCTGCACAAAATTGCCATTGCGATCCAATAGCTGCATACGATGATTACCGGTGTCGGTGACGAGCAGCTGATTTTCATCCAGCAGCGTGATGGAGCGCGGCCCGAAGAAGAGACCTAAACCGCTGTCATCTTCAGTGGGCGAACCGCTGTTACCAAAGCTGGCAACAAAATCACCATTAAGCGTGAATTTTTGGATGCGATGGTTCCAGGTATCGGCCACATAGATAAATTCATCATCGACAGCAATGCCCCATGGTTCATTAAATTGGCCTGTTTCGGCGCCAAAGGAGCCAAATACAGTCAAAGGCGTGCCATCGACATCAAAAACCTGGATGCGATGATTCCCAGAATCGGCCACATAGATACGGCCGTCTGTGCCAATTGCCACATTGCGCGGTGCTGAAAGTTGACCCAATTCAGCACTTGGATTCATGCTGGTATTCAATACAAGCGTGCTGATAGGTGTTAATTCACCTTCTGCGTAGGGGTCTTCAAACCCACCGGCTGCCACTGCGCCCACGCCATAATCCCACATCGTTGGCAGCACATCATTGCGCACATACATGCGTAATTCATGGCGCAGCGGCCATTCGCCAGCTGTGTAGGTGCCGCCGAATGTTTCGCCATATTTTTGGTAATCACGATAGAAGAAAATGTCCCATAAAGCCTGGCGCACGTCGGCATTCATAATGCCGCGCCGTTCTTCGGCTGGTGTTTGCGGATTGCCCAAAATCGCGTTCATATTGATCTGGCGATACTCTTCCATCGGCCACCAGAGGAACGTGTGTTGGGTTTGCTGATAATTATTGCCCAGATAGGGTTCCACTTTGTCCCAATTTTTATTACCGACAATGATCACGGGCGATTCATTTAAGCTTTGGCTCGG
>CAYGMR010000355.1:0-5066 GCA_964350725.1 uncultured Ardenticatenaceae bacterium
GTGGGCGGTACAAGACTCGAACTTGTGACCTCTACGATGTCAACGTAGCGCTCTAACCAACTGAGCCAACCGCCCAAACATCAAGGCCGAATTATAACAAGCTTCACGTCAGCGTCAACGATAAAACGGAAAATGAATTTGACGGTTGATAAGATTCAATAGAAAACGATAAAATGTGTGGCTGTTGCCGCGTGACAGGGTGCGCAGCCAACCTCTGTCGAGAACTTTCGCCCGACTGCATTGCCATTCTGCAACTTGCCCTTCATAATTACCCATCCCTCCCCATAATATGGTATAGTAACAACGATAAAATGCGCTTCAACAGGCAAATTATCTGCACACTATCCAGGTTTATTCGATGCAAATATTGGTCACAAGAGGGATGGCATTTGAGTAAATCGAAACCTCATGACATGTTATAAAGTTCCTAAACAATATTTTGGGGTTCATTTAGGTTAAGCACGTGGCAAAATCCAAGACAAAAAAAAGCAAGCGACGCAGACCCGTCATCATCATAGCCATCTTGCTGGCACTCATTTTACCCATCTTTGCCGGTTTGTTTTTCACAGATTATCGGGGAGTGAAATACGGCCCGATTATCACCGTTGTCTGGTATGTCGGATTTATCACCACCTTCATTTTATTGTTACTCTATTTTGCCCTGTATGTCCTGCCGCCACATAAAAATGAAAGCTGGGGAGAAGGTGTCAAGATGATCTGGCGTGGGATTACCAAACAAGTTGGCGCGCCCGGCGGTTTAGGCAATAGTCGCACGAAACCAGCCACCGCACTCAATACAGGCGAAGATCCGATTCCGCACAGCTTCAACTTGCTGCAAGCGGGCGTTTTACGCAGCCATCAGGCGGTGGCGATTACGCAAGGGGGTCAATACGTGCGTGTCGCAGGGCCTGGCTTTGTGCGCCTACGACGCGGCGAACGGATCGCACAAATGATCGACCTGCGTCCACACCTGCGCGTCAAAAAAGTCGATGCGGTGACTCGCGATGGCATCCCCATCAAATTAAACGTTTTTGTTAAATCACAAATCAAACGCGCACAGCAAGAAGTCCCAGAATTAACGGCCGTACCCTACAAATATGATAAAGATGCTGTCTTAAATGTTTGCCAAATTCTGAGTGTCGATGACCAAAACCAAGTAACTTCTTGGCCTGAGCAAGTCTCCCGACAAGCGGCTGCCTATCTTAGCAATGCGGTTTCACTCCATAATCTAAATGGGATCCTGGCAGATCCCGAGATATTGGGGAAGGCCAATACACGCACTCAGGAAATCCTGACACAACATTTTGATGGATCAGGCATTGAAATCATGGCTGTGAGCAGTCGCATTATAGATGTCCCGCAGGAAGTAACCGAACAGCGTTTACAAAACTGGCGCGCCCCCATGCAGCGGGATGTCACAATCCGCCGTGCGGAAGGGGACGCAGAAGCAATGCGACGCATAAAACATGCGCGTGCGCGTGCCCAAATCGAAATTATCCAAACCATTATCCAAAATATTGAAGAGATGCGCAGGGTAGAGCAAGCCAACCTAAATGAAATTGTCACCTTGCGCATGATTGAAGAATTAGAAATTGCTATGGGCAATCATACATTACAAAGGATGGTTCCCGAGCAAATATTGGCACGTCTGGTTATGGAAACTCAGGGCCAAATGCGCGAATTGCTACCGCCGGCACAGGATCAAGGGGGTGAGGCATGACCACGCCGCATTCACAAGTTACCCAACCCAAAAACAATCGCCTGGCCTATATTCGTGACCGGCACCGTCTATATCCCATCCTGCTCTTTATTGTATTGTTTATTTATTGGTTTGGTGTTTATAGGCTGGAACGAGTTGAGTTGGCAGTAGATACATTTCCATTTGCCACACCTGATGAAATCCGCACCGTTCTTGCATTTTTCCATCCAAAAGTGCTGCGCCATTTTATTCCGTTAATCCTGGGTTTTTTCTTAGCCTATCAAGCCACTGTGAATTTACTCTGGCGCTTGTATGATTTGGAGGAACGGCAGCAAGCGATTGATTTTTTGCAGCGTCTACGTAATCCTGAAGATTTAAAGGACACGCCACGCACGGTCACACCCCAAAGTTTAGAGGAAGATCGCAAAAAATCTGTACGCGTGGGGGTCGGTGGACCAGGACGCGTTAATATTCCTATTGGTATGGTCGCTGTAACAGAGATCAACGGCCGTTTCAATCGCGTCTTGAAATCTGGTTCCCATATTTTACAGCGCTTTGAATTCATCCATAAGATTATCGACTTGCGCCCACAAGAACGCAGCGCCAAAGATGTCAAACTAAAAACAAAAGATGGCTTTTTTGTCACGGCTGACATTGGCACGACTTACCGTGTGCTTGGGAAAGAACCCCCGTCTCCAGAACGGCCGTTTCCCTACGATGACGGCATAATATATGACCTTGCCTATGATGAAACCAATATGGGCTCAGGGAAAGTAAATGATTGGACCGCGATACCATTTCGCGAAATCCAAGGCACAGCCATCGGCATTACATCAAAGTTAACACTCACAGACTTAGTAAATCTGCCTGAAAACAATGAACTAGACCCTTATCTAACCGTTCGTTTGGAACACCAGGCGCGTAATAAATTAACCGAAAAAAATATCGACCTCCTCCTGGCTTGGGTAAACAGTGTAAAACTGCCAGAAGGTGTCTCAGAGCAATATATGGAATTGTGGCGCGTCGATGAAGAAGCACAGACGAAAGTAATTCTGGCAGATGGCGAAGCTGCTGCGCTGCAAGAGTTAGAAATCGCCCGCGCCGAAGCAGAATTCGCCACGATTCAAGTCATCGTCGAAGGCATCAACAATGCCAATCTTGCTGGTTACCCCAATGCCATCAACCAAATCGCGGCCTTACGCCTCATCGAGGCTATGGAAAAATTAGCTGTTCAATCACAAGATGTGGCCACGCTACCTCATAATCTAATGCCACAAATCCATAATCTACAAAGACAATTATTGTTAGAAAGCCCTAGCAGCGATAATCAAACAAATTTGGGACGTAATTAATTTCATGCAAGGTCCATATCCAGAAATTGTCAAGCATCCAGAATTAAAAGATATGCGTACGGCAGCCGACACTCTGGAAAATCTCCTCAATCTGCTTGCAATTGATGTTGCTAATTCCGAACTGCTCACCTGGCAAATGGTCAAAGAGAGGTATCCTTATACCGGTCTGGGTGAACTCGCTTTGATAGATATTGAAGACCAAAAGCGCATCGTCCACACTTCCGGCCAACATGAGCATATTGGACTATGGGAATTCCATATCGGTCTGATTTATTTGCACTGGGGGGAACCACGACAAGCACTCCCTTATTTTGCTACTGCACAACGTTATTGGATGCTTGTCAACAATACTGCCGCTGCTTACCTTGCATCTTTTGCACAAGGATATACGCAACAATTTGATCGTCTATACGCCGCCGCAATGGCCAATTTTCTGCGTATTCAACATAGTTTAGATCAGAAACAGCGTCCCTTTTTTAGGAAAGTCAGCAAAACATTCACCACAGAAATGAAAACGGCCGTTGCCAAAGCAACTACTGATTTACGGAGACTATCTTCTCAATTAAGTTATATTCGGCCAGGCAACATCGAGGAAATATTTACGGCATCCGTACAGCCAACTCAAGAGGCCAATCAAAAAGGCAAAGAAGGCAGCCCGATACCAGGCCATCTAATAATGGATGAGCAATTGATTTGGTACCGGATTGATCGCAGTCATACCGATGATTTCCTGCCAGATATTGAAGCAGATGATTGGGTTTTGGTTAGAAAATCAACAAAAAATGAAATTGTTTCCCAGCATAATTTAATTGTCATTAATGCTGCAAATTTGAATAGTAGCATTCGGTTGATTAATACTCAGGCCAATGCAGCAAAAGTTAATACAAGAATCTTTTTGGGACAAATCTCCAGAGCCTCGCGTACATTTACACGTGATAAAGATGGAAATATTCAAATTTCGAATGTCCAAATTTCAGAACAACAGCAAATGCAAGTCGATTACAAAAATATTTTTGGCGTTGTCTTAGGCTTTTGGTCATCAAATGTAAATGCATAAAGGCCCGTAAACAAGGGTAGAGAAGGGACGCACAATGGAAGAAAATGTTCTCATCATCGGAGCTACACTGCTCGACATCAAAGGCAAACCACATGCCGGCTTAGAACCCGGTACATCCAATCCAGCAACGATTAGTTCGGCACGCGGCGGCACGGCGCGTAATGTAGCCGAGAATCTGGCAAGGCTGGGCGCCCATGTGCAGTTGATCACGGCCGTAGGCGATGATCCAACCGGGACTTTGTTACTTGAACAAACGGCCGTTGCCGGTGTCTCCCTCGATTATGCCTGCACCATTCCAGATGCCAATACAGGCGCCTACATGGTTCTACTTGATACGGGTGGGAAGATATCGGTTGCCATGGATGATGTATCGATCATGCAGCACCTCACACCCGCGTATTTATATCAATACCGCCGCCTTTTTCGCGATGCCTCCATGATTATGATGGATGGCAGCCTCACACCCGCCACCATGCAGACAATCGTAAATCTAGCCACAAAATACAAAGTGCCTTGATGTGCGGATCCTTCTTCAGCACGTCTGGCTCATAAGATACGGCCGTATCTCTCTGCATTCCATCTGCTCGTCCCCAACGCCATCGAAGAAGCCGAACTGCTCGAAGTTGATTATGCCGGTTTTGACCCCAACATCAGCCTGGCACAAGCACGTCGTCTCGTCAGCTTAGGTGTTAAAAATGTCGCTATCACCCTCTCCGACTTTGGTCTCGATTATGCCACCAGCGATGAAACTGGCTACATCGCGCCCAATTTCACCGAAATGGTTGATGCCACCGGGACGGGTGACGCCGTAACCGCCGCCATCATCTTTGGCATGCTCAATAACCTGCCTACCCTCGAATGTATGCGCCTGGGAGCCGCCGCCGCCAGCCTCACCCTCCAAACCACCGAAACCGTTGTACCTGACTTAAGCCTCGATATGCTGTATGATCACCTGATT
>CAYGMR010000355.1:5076-6324 GCA_964350725.1 uncultured Ardenticatenaceae bacterium
ACTTTATATGGAGTGCAAGGCACGGGGTAAAATGTCCTGGTCATAAAAGGTCTCTAACCCTGTGCCTTACACTATTGCACCAACTATGAACGACTGGATCGGCTTCTTAATTTGTATCGTCTATATTTTTGGCATCATTGGCGTGGCCGAAGGCTTACGCCGCTGGCGTGGTTATGGCAGTGGCTTCACACGTAAAGTCATCCACATCGGCGTAGGTATGCTGAGTTGGGCACTCCCTTTCCTATTTAACGAACCGTGGCTTTTTATCGTCGCCTGCCTGGGCTTTATGGTCATAAACTTTCTCGACTGGCGCTATGGCTTAATCAAATCGATGGCTAGCAGCAATCGCTCGAATCTCGGCACAGTCTATTTTCCACTTGCAGCGGCCGTTGTTGTCTATATTTTCTGGGATACGCCCCCCTTGATGGTTGCCGCGCTGATGCCCTTAACTTGGGGCGATGGATTGGCACCGGTGATTGGGAAGTTATACGGCCGTCGTCACTACCGTGTCCATACCAGCATCCGCACCGTTGAAGGCTCCATCGGCTTTTTTATCGCTGGCTTTTTCTTCACCTGGCTGGCTTTATGGCTAATGCCCGGTCAGCCCACCATCACGCCCCTGCAAGCATTCCCACCCGCTCTCGTCATTATGGTAGTGACCACACTCATCGAAGCCGTCTCTATTTGGGGACTGGACAATCTCACAATCACAGCCGCCGCCATACTAATCCTCAGCGTTTGGCCCTTTCAATAGTCACCGCCTTGCCCGCCGTGGCTAAAAAACGCCGCGCACGTGAACCCATTATTGGAATTGACAAGAATGCACACGATTCTGTACACTATAATGCACATTCTTGTGATAATAGGAGTTGATACATAATGAAAACGGTTACCTTTACTGAATTTCGTCGTCATGCTTCCACTTTGTTAACAGAAGTAGAACAGGGTGAAACAGTCATCATTTTGCGCCACAGCAAACCAATCGCTGAGATAATTCCTTTTTCAGGTGAAACCAATCAAATTCCAATGTGGAAACGCCCAGGCATCAAGTTAAACCATTCGGGAGCTGAACTTTCAACTGCCATCTTGGCTGAACGGAAATCCACCCAATGAAAACCGTCTTCGACTCTTCTTCCTTTGCCAAACGATACATCGCCGAAGCAGGGAGTGAATTAGTGGATGACATCTTAACAGATACATCTGAATTAGGATTATGTATCCTCTGTGTTCCGGAAATCGTGTCTGCAC
>CAYGMR010000356.1:0-6317 GCA_964350725.1 uncultured Ardenticatenaceae bacterium
ATACGGATTGCCTATCAATTAGGCTCGATACATGATCTGGTTGAAGCGGCGTAGGAGGATGCCAACAATCAGCAATTGGTAAACCATCCCGATAATAAAAACCAGCCAGATGCCGGCTTCACCTGCGCTTAGCATCCAATACAATTTCACAGGCCAATATGTGGGGAAAATGCCGAAGAGCCACTGCCACGGTTCGGCGATGAAGTAGGCCACCAGTGGCGCGATAAGCAAAACGCCCGTGCCTTTCATCATCGCGAAACCTTGCACCTTATTCGTGGCAAAGGCGGCTAGAAATAGCGTATACATGGGAGCCAGCGGCGCGGCCAAAATCGCCATGAGCAGCAAGCCGCCTACAGAAATTGTCGTCACGCCCGCCAGCCACATCACAGGCGGGAAGAGCATGATGCTCAAGATGATGGGAACACCGAGACGGTAGGTCAAATAGCCGTTCATGGTCATGGGGGTGACTTTGAGGGCGGTTAAGGTGTCGTCGTCGCGTTCGTCGAGCAGCAAAAAGCCGATCATCACACCAAACAGAACGGGGGTCATAAAGACCATGTAACCATAAATGACAGGGTAATAGGGAACCAGATCGAAGCCCAATGAACTTTGTAATCTTGCTGCGACCCAGGGCAGCAAAAAACGTAAAACCAAGGCCACAATCAGGGGCACAAAGATCATCCATCTCAACATGGAATCGCGGCGCACATTGCGTGCATCTATGGGGCCCAGTGCCCGTAAAACGGTAAACATACTCATGTGCGTACTCCTTGTTTTAGGTAAAACCACAAAAAGAACTTTGATAAAAATTCGCCGTTGATCTGTGGTTTCCTCAGGGAAAACGGGAAGATAATTACATTTCTAATTCAAAGAATTTTTCCGTTTTCACCTAAGATAATGAAGCGTTCAAAAGCGCGCTGCGCCAGGCTGAATAAAATGCCAATCCACAAGATCGAATAGAGAACGCCATAGGCAGCTTGCCAGAGTTCTATGACTTGGAAAGCGCCTTTGAGCAAGGTCAACAGCGCCTGTACCGGGTGTAAATACATAAAGGGGGTTGTCCAAATGCCTAAATAATCCAGGATCGGTATGGAGAGGATCATTGTCCATAGAACGGATGGCAAGATGAAACTGTTGATCGAATCATAGCGAGCGACAATGATGAAGCCGTATAAGCAGTTGAAAAATGCTGTCAGAATGATGCCCCCCAGCAAGTAAGGCCAGTTGAAATTAAAGCCATATACCAGCAAGACGATGAGGACGTTTTCGAGCAGGGTTAAAATGGTCAGGGTCAAGAGTTTTGACCATAAATATTCACGTTGGCGCAGGGGGGAAACGATCAAGGCTTCGAGCACGCCATCATCTTTTTCGAGCAGCACCAGCCCGGCCATGAAGTAATAGGTGTTGACAGTCATGTTGCCGAGCACGACGATGGGCAGAATGACGGGCAAGGAGTCGGCGGGCAGTTGCAGCAGGATCAGGATCATGAGTACGGCTACAAAGAGGGCGGCGTAATAAAATCCTTGCCGGAATTGCAGCCGGATGTCCCAGCGCATGGCAGCTAATAGACGTTTCATGCGAGTTCCCTCCCGGTGACTTTGACGAAGATGTCTTCGAGGCTGGCTTCTTGGGAGTGGATGGTTTGCAGTTCGTTGCTGCTGAGGATTTCTTGAAAACGGCCGTTTTCCCCCAAACCGCTCAATTCAAATTCTGCCTGGGAGAGACGGCCGTTTAACCCATATTCCACCTTCACCAGCGGCTTGCCATGCTGCAATTTTAATGTGCGCGGTGAATCGATCTGCATGATTTCACCTTCAACAATAAACGCCACACGATCACAAAGCTCATCAGCCACATGCATATCATGCGTTGTCAGGAAGATCGTTGCGCCTGCATCACGTTGCTGGCGAATCAACGCCTTGATGCGGCGTGCATTAACAGGGTCCAGACCGGCTGTGGGCTCATCCATGAAGATCAACTGCGGCTTATGCAGCAGCGCACGCGCCACACTTAGGCGATTTTTCATCCCTTTTGAATATTGCGAAACCAGCATCTCGCCGTCTGCTTCTAGTCCGACCATGGCCAGCAAAGCTTCTGGCGCTTGGGTCTCGCCAGCATACAAGGCACTAAAATATTTCAGGTTTTCCAGACCAGATAACTTTTGATAATGGTTGGGTAGTTCAAACGAGACACCGATTTTTTCATAATAATCGGAACCCCATTCCGCCACCGGTTTACCCATTACTGTTGCTGTGCCTGCATACCCTTTGAGCAGGCCATTGAGTATCTTTTGTGTCGTCGTTTTGCCGGAACCGCTGGGACCTAAAAAGCCGAATATTTCGCCCGGCGCGATTTGGAAATCGAGGCCGCGAATCGCCGCTTTATCGGCGCCAAAATAAGTGTATGTCAGTTCTTTCACTTCAATCATTGTTTGTTCCCTTCAAAAAAGCTGTAATACGGAGTTTCACGGAGGACATAGGGAGGCACACGGAGAATATGGAGAATCTGTTTGCAAACACTATCGCCATATGGGCAAATACGGTGTTTGTTAATCTAATCTCCAAAACTCTCCATGAATCTCTGTGCATTCTCCGTGGTTCTCCGTGTAACTTTCTTAACTAATCCTTTACCCCTATGCCAAACTCCAGCATATCAATAAACTTGTTATAAATAGCGACGGCGCCCGACTCATCAAATAGGGCTACGCCCTGTGTGTCTAATTGCTGCGGATCGATGTCCAGGCGGGTCATGATGTAGCTGCCTAATTCCATGAAGATCATGTTAAACAGAAAAACGGCCGATTCCATATCACCCCGTTCGATGCCTTGCACCAGCAGCTGCCGGAAAAAGTCGCCGCTGGCTGTTTTGGCTTGTTCGATGGTTTCGTCGTGGAAAGGCTGGTCGTCGAAGAAGGCGCGGTAGGCGACGCGTGTCAGGCGTGGGTTGGAAAAACCGAAGCGCACCCCTTCCTGAAATAGCCAGCGTAAATAGGGGAATGTGCCCATCGCCGGGTTTGGCGGCGGCGTGGCTTGTAAAAACTGCCCTTTTTCTTGCAGCCCCAGATCGATCAGATAAAGGTACAAATCTTTTTTATTGGCGAAATATTGATAAAAACTGCCTTTGGCAATGCCTGCTTTGGCGACCACACGCGAGATTGAAGCCGTGCGGTAATCATTTTCGGCGAACTCATCCAGGGCAATGTCAATGATGGCGCGCCGTTTTTCCTCGGGTAAATTAAAAAAAGTCTGTTTCGGCATCGTTTATTGTCTTTATGTGACTGTGCGGTCATATGACCGCACAGTCACATATTATACAAAAAGATATTCCGTGTCAAGAAGAATTCATGTGATTTTTGAAAACCGGCAAATGGGTGAGGTGAGATAGGCGGGAGACGAGTCGGGCCTGCAATGAAAACAAAAGCGGATGAGACAGGCGGGAGACAAGACCATTCTGCAAAGAAAACAAGTTCCCCCGCCTGTCCCATCCCTACAAATTTATATTTTTTAATACGGCCGACAAGAAGAAAAATTTGTTCCTTCCTTAATCTTGTGCTGAGTTTGCCGAAGTATCCGTTGTAGTCTCCCCCGCAAAATATTCCAGCAGCCCACGGTGGATGAAAATAGTGCCACCACCCACACGACGCAGCAGCCCCAGCGCGGCCATCTCATCTAGCCAGGGAACCAGCTGCCAGGGCAGCCACCCCTGCCGCGCAAGCACAAAACGCAGTGCCCAATGTTGACACCACGCCAGCCCACCAAACCAGGTGAAGGCCAGCGGCAAGATATTGGCCAGCACGACAAAAAGAAGAAAACCGTCCGCACCTGTTCTTTGATCAACGACCCAGGTCGGTAGGCCCACGATAACGGCCGTCAATAAAGTCAGCAGCACTCCATTGCGCAGCGAAGCGCGTACGCCGCTGCCAGCGCGTGCTCTTTTTTCAACAAGCGGCGTATCAAGAAAAGAAAAAATAAAGCCGCCCAATAACCCAATCAACCCGCCGATCAGCCCGCCAATTAGTCCGACAATCAGCCCGACAATTAGCCCGAAAGTCAGCCCGACAATCAGCCCGAAAGTCAGCCCAAAAAACAGCCCGCCAATCAGCCCATATAAAGCACCATACATCATGTAGCGTTTGATCCGCTGCCGAGTCGGCCTTAACAGCGTGACCCGCTCGCGCAGATGCACCGCAAACGCGATGCATGCGACACAAATACTGATAATTAGTCCCAGCCCGAAAAATAGCCCGCCACTCAGTTCGACAATCAGCCCGACAATTAGCCCGAAAGTCAGCCCGCCACTCAGCCCGCCACCCAGCCCGACAATTAGCCAGGTGATGATTGCCGCGATGGTGGCTTTCAGCCAGGGGGACTTGATGCCAGTGGTCAGTGCGGCAGCTATGCCGCCACTCAGCCCGCCAATCAGTGCACCAAACAGCCCGCCGATCAGCCCGCCGATCGGCCCGCCGAGCGGCCCAACAATCAACCCAGCAAGCAGTCCAAGTAATGCGCCATAAAGACCTCTGTAGCGGCGCAACAAGCGGGTTGGCAGCCAGGTTGGTTGCAGTTCCTCCACAAAAAAGAGGGTGCTGCCTGCCTTTTGCAACCCTTTGGCCAGGAAAGCCAGCGACTGTTTGCTTTTGGCTTGAAATTCTACTTTGTCCGTTTCTTCAGATTGCGCGAAGGCCGTATCCACATCAGCGGCAAAAATGTTTTGGCGTCTTGCTGCTACAGAATCGTCACTTGTTGTATCTGCTACGGCCGTCATCCCAGCAAAAGCTTGGGGATACAAATTCAGCAACAGTGGCGAGCGTAGCGCTTCACGCAACGGCCGTTCCTGCGCAACCCTCTCCAACATAGCCTCGCGTTGATCTTCCGCCGCTACCTGTTGGATAAACGCTGTAATTTGCTGGTTTGTCAGCGGTTGCAACACAATCGCATGTGCCAGCGTCAAACGGCTTTGCAACGCCTCATAATCGCCAATGCGGCTGCAAACAACAATATCGCCACTGTGCTGCGCCAAAAATTCGTTAATCGCCTCCACACACGCATCCCGCGCAGCCAACGGCACTTCATCCAGGCCGTCGAGCAGCAGCGTCAAATTGCCTTGTGGCAGCAGCGTCTCGCGCGCATACTTGCGCCCGACCTGATATTGTAAATGGGCTTCATTTGCCAGCCATGCCGCCAACGGGCCGCGCTTTTGGCCCCAGGAGGACAAGTTGAAGACCAAGGGCAGCGGCGCTTGCGGATTAGCCAATGCTTGGGCGTGTAGTTGGCGCGTCAACTGCAATAAGGCAATCGTTTTGCCACTGGCGGGTGCGCCCAAAATCAACAGTGAACGGCCGCTTTGTGCAAACACGTCCAATAATGGGACATTGTGCGGCAGTTCCTGGTCCATTTGGCCGGGCGCATGCAGGGTCATGGTGACGGTGGGTGCCACCAACGCCGCTTCGGTCTGCATAGCCAAGGTCAATTCATACGGCACAGCTTGCTGCAGCACACCATCCAGCCAGGCCGTTTTCACATTCTCCAACAGCGTCTGCCGGATTTTTTGAGCATCGTTTAACTTTCCGGCTGACTTTTCTTCTGGAGAAACTGTTTTTCCGATGGGTTGGGGGATGGGGGTTTCGTTGCCAACGTTTTCGTTGCCAACGATTTTGTTGTCAACGTTTTCGTTGCCTACGGCCGTTAACTCATTGATGGCTGCCTGTACAATGGCAGCATTTAGTATCTGTCCCAATTCCGCGTAGGCAGCGAAGGTAGCCAGGTAGGCTTCGACAGCATCCGTGGACTTACCCTGGCGTCGATAGATGTCTCCTTTGGCGTGGTTACGCAGTGCGATTAAGGTGAGGTCTTGGCCCGCATCGACCTGCATCTGGTCCAGGCTGTCGAGCGCCGCCGCATCGCGCTCAAACAGCATGTCGATGTGGGCTTGCCAATACAAGGCCCAATTCTCGTCCTGTGCTGCCAGCCGTCCAGCTTCGCGATGTTCCAGCGCCACGCGTGCCAACGCTTCGACCTGTTCGTAATCGTTGTAGGGGAAATTTTGCCACGCCATGCCCCATTGACGTAACAAATTGCTACCTTGCTGCGGATCACTGATCAACAAATGGTAAATTTGTTCGACGCGCCATTCTGGTTTACTTAAATTTTGTCCCGCACAGTAAGCCGCAGCACGCGCACTGTAAAGGCGGAACTGATCGGGATCGTTTTGCCACAGATTGTCGAGGAAATAGCGGCGCGAACGTTCATGCATGTTGAAACCACGCCCCGGATATTGTTCGATAAAGCTGAGGCTGCTGATTTGTTCGAGGCTGTTGA
>CAYGMR010000357.1:0-6298 GCA_964350725.1 uncultured Ardenticatenaceae bacterium
ACGGGAGAGACGCTGGCAATTCACCAGAATTTTGTCTCCCGTCTGCCCACGTGTTGGATATTGCCGTTGTGGGCGAGACAAGCGGGAGATGGTGCACATTTACATTGCCAGCACCTACCCCGCATGTCCCGCCCCTACCGATGATCATTGGTAGAAATGATCATTTCTGTTTTATGGATGTGGGCTTTGTGCCAATGGTATGGCTCCGCTACGCAACTCAACATTTAACCAATGAATCGAAATTACACAACGCCCAAAATCCCGCTCACAATCGTTACGCTGTTCTGCTTGCTTTTTGTATTAGGCCTACTATCAGCCTGTCAAGCAAGTGCAAGCCCAGTGCCCACAGCCACACCTACACCCGATTTAATCGGCCCCGACCCTATCAACCAGCTGTTCGACTCGCCAGAATATGGCGTGCATACACTCATGTGGTGGAAGCCGGAGCGCATTGAAACCGAAATGTCGCTGGTGACGGATATGGGCTTTGGCTGGGTTAAACAAAAGTTCCCCTGGCGCGAGATCGAAGGCATTGAAAAAGGACAATATGATTGGTATCGTCCGGATCGCATTGTCGACAAAGCAGAGCAAGCCGAGGTAAAGTTGGTTGTACGTCTTGATCGGCAGCCCTTTTGGTCTGAACCCGTCGATAATCAGTTCAAGGACAACCAACCGCCTGCGGATCTACAAGATTTTGCCGATTTTTGCGGTGTTGTGGCGGCACGCTATAAAGGACGCATTGCCGCTTATCAAGTTTGGAACGAACCAAATCTAAGTCGTGAATGGGGTGAAAAAGTACCCGATCCGGCTGAATACACTGAACTGCTCAAGGTGTGTTACGCAGCGATTAAAGCGGCCGACCCCGCTGCGATTGTAATTTCGGCCGGTTTAGCCCCGACGGGCACAGATACGGCCGCTGCCATGCCTGACACAAAATTCCTTGAAGGGATGTATGCGGCTGGTGCTGCTGATTATTTTGATGTGCTGGGTTTGAATGCGCCAGGTTATAAAGCACCGCCCGAACTTGACCCAGCAGATGCCGAAGCCCCAGAATATGGCGGCGGTCGTTGGTTTTCATTCCGACACGTCGAAGATATGCGTGAAATTATGGTAGCCAATGGCGACGGCCGTAAACAAACTGCGATCCTAGAAATGGGGTGGACTTTAGATGAAATCAATCCTGATTACGCCTGGTTTGCCGTCGACGAAGCCACTCAGGCCGATTATTTGGTGCGTGCCTATCAATATGCAGCCGAAAATTGGCAGCCGTGGATGGGTTTGATGACTACGATCTACTTCGCCGATTACCATTGGACACCCGAACACGAACAATATTGGTGGGCGATTGTGCTGCCGGATGGCACACCGCGTGAAGCGTATAATGCATTGAAGGATATGCCAAAATCGTAGCACGTATTACGTAAATTTTCTTTGTACGTAATACGCAATACTCTTATGACATTTTGGGTTTTAGCTTTATCTTACTGGATACATTTATTAGCCACAGTCATCTGGCTGGGTGGCATGGCGCTGATGGGGCTGGTGGCATGGCCGGCACTGCGGCGCGGCACGTTGGAATCAAACCAATGGTTTGTGCTTCAGCGTCGTTTTTTGCCCTGGGCCAATGCGAGTTTGGTGATTTTATTGATCACGGGCTTTGTGCAGATGACCAATGATGTCAATTATTCCGGTTTCCTGGCGGTTGACAGCGTGTGGGCATGGGCAATGCTGTTAAAACATATCGCCTATGTGGGCATGGTGCTGATTACTGTCTACATGCAAGCGGTGTTGTATCCGGCCATGAAACGGGCGGCCTTGCTTGCAGAGCAACGGCCGTCGCTCGCCCAAGATGAACAAAATAAATTACAAAACCGTGAAATCCGCTTCCTGCGCCTTAATTTGATTTGTGCCATGGGGGTTTTGTTGTTTACGGCCGTTGCGACTGCGTTTTAGGATTATTATTGAAAATCGGGGTTTTCGAGAGCCGCGAGTAGTTTTTCAGGGGGATCGGTTTTACTGACGAATCGATTGGTACCTGCGTCGAGGGCGTTTTGACGCACATCGTTATGACCGCTGAGGACGACGATGTAGAGATTGGGATTATTGGCACGCAGCGCCGTAATCGAGCCAAAATCAGCCAAACCAGGCAGATCCCAATCGAGAATGACTAAGTCGGGAACGGCCGTATCTATCAAAGATTGCAGCATATCGATATCACGGGCTTCCCCCACGATCTCAACATGCTGTTGTTGAGCCAGCAAAGCACGCAAAGCAAAACGTACACGTGGCTGGTTGTCTGCTAGAATAATTTTCATGTAAAAACGTATTACGTATTGCGTAGAAGTTTCTGTTTACGCAATACGCAACAGCTCCTATCGCTTCATACGCGGATCAAGGGCGTCACGCAGACCATCGCCCAAAAATGTGAAGGCAAGGACAAGAAAACCAACACATAACGACGGCACAAGCAATATCCAAGGCTGGATATTGATCGCCGTTTGCCCTTCGAGCATGAGCACCCCCCAACTTGTAATAAACATTGCATCCGCATTTGTAGACGGCCGTATGCCTAAGCCCAAATAACCCAAAATCGCTTCCGCAATAATCAAGCGTGGAATCGCAAACGCCAGCCAGACAACAATCGGACTGAGTGAGTTCGGAAAAATATGGCGCCACATGATACGGCCGTCGGTAGACCCAATCGACCTTGCCGCTTCCACAAACTCCTTCTCCTTCAATGCCAAAACCGAACCGCGCACCAGGCGTGCAACGCCCACCCACGAGACGATCGCCAGCGCCAGGAACAGCAAAAGCATTCCATTCCACACCCTGCCGATTGGCGTATCCCGCAGCGTGACCATCATAATAATATATAAAAGCAAAGCCGGAAACGCATAAAAAATGTCAGTGACTCGCATCATGAAATTATCGGTACGCCCGCCAGCAAAGCCAGATATTAATCCTACCGAAACACCCACCAATAAAATTACCACGACAGGTGCTAAACCAACGACCAGTGAGACCCGCGAGCCATAAATCACACGACTTAACACATCACGGCCGATCGTATCGGTTCCCAACAAAAATTGTGGATTGCCCACACGTCCTGTCGAGGATTCTTCGACCCAGGCAGGCGGCAAATAACTCATGCCATCATGTATCTGCAAAGGATTATGCGGCGCAATCAGCGGCGCGAATATCGCCAATAAAATGAAAAAGCCAATGATAAACATACCTATTACAGCAGCTTTGTTGCGCCGCAAACGAATCCAGGCATCGGCCCATAAACTGCGCGAGGGCGTATCTAAGCTCGCGACATTACTTTCATCTGTTGTTTTTGGAGTTGCCAGAGCGGCCATTTCTTCTTCCTTTATAGCAGTTCAACCAGTCCACAAGTCAGCATTTCAGGTTTTTACTGACTAGCTGATTTGTTGACAGGCTGACTAGCTTATTTAATCCAACCGAATGCGGGGATCAACAAAGCTGTACAACACATCGACGCTCAAATTTGCCAGCGCGATGAGCACACCATAGATCAATGTCGTGCCCAATATCATCGAATAATCGCGGTTACTGATTGCCTGCACATATTCACGCCCAATGCCGGGAAAAGCGAACATCGTTTCAATGATGAATGAACCCGTCACCAAGCCCGCCAACGCCGGCCCCAAAACTGTAATAACCGGGATGAGTGCGTTTTTCAGCATATGGGTGTAGATCACTGTACGTTCTTGCAGACCCTTCGAGCGTGCCGTGCGGATATAATCCTGGTTCATCACATCGATCACTGCTGAACGTGTTAGCCGTGCCGTTAGCGCCATCGTGCCGAATCCCAGCACCAACGCCGGAATAATCCAAGCCGAAATGTTATCCCAACTGCGCGGTACCACGCTGACCCATCCCAATGTCACCGCAAAAATCATAATCAGGTAAATACCAATCACGAAATTGGGTACGGACACGCCTACATTGGCGATGAAAGCGCTGGTGTAATCGATCCAGGTGTTTTGTTTTAAGGCGGCTAGAATACCAGCAGGGATACCAATCGCAATTGCTATAAACAAGCTGAGTAATCCTAACCGTATCGAATAGCCAAAGCGGCTCAGCCAAAACGGTTTGCCTTCGGGGACATCAAACAGAATCTCTTGCACAGTACGGCCGCGTTGCCGGTAAGAAGGGCCTAAGTTGCCGCAAATTGCACCACAAACAAATTCGCCTTCATTGTTAACATCACCAATGGTATAGGCGGTAAACTGTCGCCATGTGGGCTTGTCAAGGCCAAATTCTTCATTGAGCTGCGCTTGCGTGGCAGCATCTAGTTGGCGACGACTGGGATCACGATCCCAAGGACCCCCTGGTGCTGCCCGCATGAGTGCAAAAGTCACGAGCGCAATGATAAATAAAACCGGGATCATCCAAAAAAGTCTGCGAATAATGTAGGAAATCATAAGGTTTATCCATAGTGCGTATTGCGTATCGAGGCAATCCCACGAAATACACAATACGCACTACGTCCATTTTTATTTCATGCTTTCGTCAATATCAATAGCGACAGGATTACCAGAACCTGGCCAGTCAGAATCTTGTGGCGTTAGTTCCAAACCTGTAACCCATGGTTTCACCAGGTAAGAGTTAACAGTGTTGTACATGAAAGCCCCGGGAGAGCTTTGCACCAACACATCTTGTGCTTCTTGGTAAAGGTCAGCACGTACATCTGGAGCTACCGTGGTGTCGGCTTCATCAACGAGGGCATCAAAATCGGCATTCGAATAGGCGACACGCTCACCAAAAGCACCGGTCTTCCAGTAAACACTTAACCAGTTTTGTGGGTCAGGATAATCAGCACACCAACCCAGGCGGAACATCTGTGGAGCTGTTTCACGATCTTTGGTCAGCGCCGTGTAGGTGGTTGGTTCAACGGGATTTAACTCAACATCAACACCTAATACGTCTTTCCATTTGGCCGCTAACCATTCGTTGCGAACACGATTACGCGGTGTATCAGCAAAGGTGTTAACGACAGGGGGCAGGTTCTCGACAGAGCCATAGCTGGAATCAGCAATCGCTTGCAATGCTCCTTCAGGATCAAAGCCCAAGTGAGTTTCACCTTCTTTATAGCCAGGGTATCCAGGCGGAATCCAGGTTAGGGTAGGTGCACCTAATCCGTTTAGAACATCACGTACCCAGGCATCGCGGTCAATGGCCATAGCAAATGCTTCACGTACTTTTTGGTCGGTGAAAGGTTCTTTTTCCAGATGGAACATAAAGGCAATGGTGCAAGAACCGGGATAGATGGTTTTGTCTTCATTGAGTTCAGCATCATTTTCGACAGTTGCCAAGTCTTCGGCAGCGAGGGTGATGATGTCAAATTCGTCATTGAGATAGGCTTGGAATGAAACGGCCGAATCTGTAATAAACGAATATTCAATGTCCATATTGCCTTCGCCACCCCAATAATGCGCATTTGGTGTAAAGTAGGCACGCACAAACGGTTCCAAACTTTGCAAGACGTAAGGGCCATTGCCAACCTGGTACTTAGAGCTGTTCCACCAGTTAGAGCCACCTTCCGTGATCAACTCTTCTTTCGCCGGGAACACAACCCACAATCCCATAACGGTATGGAAATAGGGTGCTGGTTTGGAGAATGTCAATTTCAGGACACGACAATCAGTTTGGTCATAATCAGTACAAGGGTTGCCGTCCATGTCGAACGCTTGAACGCTTTCTTGGACGAGCTCAGCTCCTTGGGCAGCAACATCATCCTCACCGACACGCCACTCCGGCGCACCTAAAATTTCGTCCGTGATTGCGGCATATTCGCCCGCTGTTGCCGGGTCGATATTGCGTAATAATGCATATTCGAAACGTTTGGCATTCAAAGGCGAGCCATCACTGTAAGTCAAACCTTCGCGCAAAGTGAAGGTTAACTCGGTGGCATCCTCGTTGTATTCCCACGATTCGGCTGCGCCAGGCACGGTGTTGAGGTCAGCATCTAAGCGGGTCAACCCTTCATACATCATGCGTAAGTGGGAAATTTCGTTACTAAAGGAGGATTTTTGGGGATCGATGATGTCGGGATACGTGCCGATATTCACACGCAGTACCTTGGCATCTTCTGACATTTCAGCATCGGTTTCAGGAACGGGCGTAACTTCAACTACTTTTTCTTCTGTAACAACCCGGGTGACTTCAACACTTTCACCTGCGATTTCAACTGTCTCGGTTACAACACGCGTAACCTCAACTTGCTCAACAACGGCTTCCGGCTGGCAAGCTGCTAAAAATACAGCACCGACGA
>CAYGMR010000358.1:0-6265 GCA_964350725.1 uncultured Ardenticatenaceae bacterium
GGTTCGAGTTCAGCTCTATCACTGAATAGATAAAAAGGCACTGCGCCGTCAAACATGCGCAGCCGGATACCACGTTCGACCGGATAAATTTCAGGATGCCAGGCGTTGATCATCGTTGTCTTGTGGTAATCGCGATAATTGGCAAAAGCTCTGGCTTGCAACAACATGGGCCCCGTTGCCCGTGTGAGCTGATATTGAATATAGGTTGTATTAGCGCCTGGCTGCATCCAAATACGTTTTTCGAGCAGCGCATTGCCACAAGCGAATGTCCAAACAGGGGTTGTGCCTTCCAAATGGAAACGATTAATGTGATCGTTGCCATTGGGTTCCACTATTTCAGCACCATTACTCCAGCGATTGGTAAAAAGTGGGTAATAATGCCCGCTTTCAGGATAGATGCCGTCGTATTCGGCCGTTTCGTCTAATTTAGCCAGCAGCAGCGTACGACCCAATGGGGGTTGTAAAGCAGCCATGAGCAAGCCATGATAACGACGCGTGAGCATGTTGGCGATGGTGCCGGACGCAAATCCGCCAATGCCATTGGTCACTAACCATTCTCGTTTTTCAGCCACGGCAAGATTGCCGCCCACTTCACGTCCAAAATCCAGCAACATAAGGGTTTCTCCAGTCAATCAGTCTAGCTGTCTTTAGTTTGGTAGTCTTTGGTTTTGTCCTTTACCGATTTGCACCAAATTAACGTGAAATTCCTCAAATAGCAGGCTTCATTTGTTTTAATCTGTGGCAAAAAATTCTCCGACCACCTGTTAGCAGAAATTTTTAATTAACGCGCACCCATTATGACGAAATATCGCGACTGTGCCAAATTAGGGTTAGAATAGATTCAGAATAGTAACGGATAGTGTCGCGGTGAGGACACCGGCCACAGCCAGAGAGGTGCTCTGGCCGTGTCTCCTGACCGAGCCGGATAGTTACTCAGAATATGAAAATAGAGGAGATTCTCATTGTCTGTGTCTGAGAAAAAGGAGTAAGCGAAGATGCAAACGGCCGTTTCCATCCCTGAACTCATCACCCGCCTTCGCGCCGACTACCCCGACGCGCACTGCGAGCTAAATTACCAAAGTGCCCACCAACTACTGGTCGCCACCATCTTATCTGCCCAATGCACTGATGTGCGTGTCAACCAGGTAACGCCCACGCTTTTCGAACGCTACCCCACCATCGATGCGTTCGCCGGAGCCGAGCGTGCCGAGTTAGAAGAAATCGTGCATCCGACCGGCTTTTACCGTCAAAAAGCACGTTATATTCAAGAATCCAGCCAGAAAATCTTGCTAGAATATGGCGGCGATGTACCGGCTACAATGGCAGAACTGCTCACATTACCTGGTGTGGCTCGTAAAACAGCCAATGTTGTTTTAGGCGAGATTTATGGCATTGCCGATGGCATCACAGTGGATACGCATGTCAAACGCCTGAGTAAACTGCTGGGGCTCACCGAGGCGACTGATCCTAAAAAAGTGGAAAAGGATTTGATGGCCGTGATCCCCCACGAAAGCTGGATCGAAATCTCGCATCTGCTCGTTTTCCACGGCCGTCGCGTCTGTTTCGCACGCCGCCCGAACTGTGCGGTGTGTTCACTCAATGATATTTGTCCGTCTGCAGAAAACACGTAGACCCTAAGGGTTTGGCCAAGGGTTGGTAAATAAAGGTTGCTCAAAACCCTTAGGGCCTTCAGGAGAAAACCAATGTCTTGGCGTAATATTTTTATCGTAACGGCCGTTACTTTCACAGGGCTATGTGCGGCCATCCTCTTGCTCATGACACCCGCTCAGGTGAAATCAAATCCAGCTCTCACAGCAACACCACCTCCCACCCCGACGATGTGTCCACAAGCCACAGCCGAATATCTGCGCGTCGATCCAGTTACATCACCTACAGGCCAATTCTCACAAACCGTCCACGTCTATATCAACTATGGCGAAGCCGTCACCATCACCACCGAGTCAGGCACATTCACCCACATAGGGTCAGATAACGGTTGGAGCTATCCGGCTAATGTTGATGTGGCACTCTTAACCGACACCGTCCATCATTTGACCGTCTACGCCAAAGTGCGTGAAATCGAACAAAATGGCTGCATGTATGGCGGTTATACCTTATCGACATCCAGCGATAGCAATGGGAATCCCCTAATCATTGAACAAAAAGCATGGGATAGTTACAATTTTTTACCCTATATAGTACAGTGAGCACTCAGGTATTAGTTTTTCTATTGCGTAGTGCGTATTACGTAACCCTTTTTGTTTACGCAATACGCACTACGCAATATCAACTCATCCATCAACAAAAGGATATTCACAATGATAGCCGACCATATGCGTAAACTCTTTGCCTATAACAGTTGGGCCTGGCAGCATGTTTTTGCCAGCGTCACCCAGCTTGACCCGTCAGATTACCATGCGACGCGCCACCTTTTTGGCGACAGCAGCATTCATAAGATTCTGGTGCATGCAATGGCGGCTGAATCTATTTGGTTAGCACGTATCCAAGGGGAAAGTCCGACAGCTTTGTTTGATCCGGCGGCATATGCGGGGTTTACGGCCGTCTACACCCACTGGCGCGACATCATTCACAATTGGGCCAACTATGTGCAGTGGCTCAGCAACACCGACTGCAAAAAGGATATTGCCTACCAAAACACGAGCGGCACCGCTTTCACACTGCGCCTGAGCGACCTCATGCAGCATGTCATCAACCACGCCACCGAACACCGCAGCCAACTCACGCCCATGCTGTTCCAACTGGGCGTCCCCACTCCGCCGCTGGATTACATGCGCTTTCAACTGAAACTGTAACCCATCCTTGTAGACGCGGTAAGGATAGCGCGGCTACAAACATCATTTCACCGCGATTTTCGCCATTGCAGCAGCGCAATGAGAAGAAAACAAAATCCCGCGACCAATTCAAGCGCAATGACGAATCCCGATTTATCGACAGCACTCGAGAAAACCAAATCATACATGCCCACCAGCATAAATAGGAGGCCAGCTGTTGCTGCCCCTATCAGGAAATATTTGTTTCCTCGATTCATCTACCCTTAATCCTTTACAAAAGCGACCCAAATTCGTGAATTTCGTGACATTCGTGGCGAAAATTAAAAACAGAAACTGCATTGACACGCTGTTAATCCGTGAAGCGATAGTACAACATCGCCGCGATTTTTGTCACGGCCGTTACCGCAAGGATCAGCAGTAAATCCTGGCGCACAACATCATACACATACGCATCGTACACAAACCAGCCTGCAACGAAAACGGCCGTTGCCAGCGCCGCAAAACGGGTCGAATACAACCGGTGCATCACAAAACGTTCATCCATCACAGATTTTTTCCAGAACATCTCAGTGGTCCTCCATCAATTGGAATAACTCATCGGTGCTGCAATTGAAAACGCGGGCGAATTTGAGTGCCAACAGCAAACTGGGCGTATAACGCCCTTGCTCAATCGAAATGATGCTTTGGCGTGACACCCCCGTGAGATCGGCCAACTCTTTTTGTGTATGGCCTGCCTCTACGCGAAACTGTTTAATGCGATTCTTGATTGTTGCCGTCATAATCACCCATTAATGTAAAGTTAGCTTTACATTAGACAGTATAGATCATCGGCAGCGTGATGTCAAGTCAACTTTACATTTAGCGGATGGGCAGCTTCTGCTGCTGGTTTGCTGAGGCTAGCAGGCTGTCGGAAAAGTAGCGGTAGCCGCGGTTTCTTACCACGTTTCCTAGTGGCGAGGTAAGGATACCTCGGCTACAAAATGGGGTTCTCCAACAAGCTGCTAGACTTCACTCCTTAATGATAACAAGCGAACCGGGCAGCTTTTATTCTGTCCGGTTCGTTTTAGGCGAATTTAGTCAACAGCTGTTGCTACTGGTGAACTATGGTTTTATGAGATTTAAGCTTTGCTCCAAAATCCAACTTGCAATTTGGGTGGTATTGTTAACGGCCGTTTTGCTTGCCGCCTGCCGCACTGCTCCCAATACAATACCTAATCCAACCCCGCAAGATATGGCAATTGCAACGCGTACGCCAACGCCTGCGGCCACCCATCCTATCCCTGCCACGACGCCATCCGCTGCAGCGGTTACCATTGTGCCATCCCTTGAGCCAACGGCCGTTGCCACCTCCACACCCACTCCCACGCCTACCCCGCACCCACTTTACGCCTATACAATTCCTGCGCTACGCATACAAGCGTTTTCCGGTGGTCAGATACGAACCAGGGCTATTCTTGAACAAAATGAGGCCTTCACACGCACCTACATCGATTATCCCAGTGATGGTCTGACAATAACCGGCATGATGCATGTTCCCACAGGCACAGGTCCTTTCCCAGTGCTGATTTTATTACATGGGTATGTTGACCGTGACCAATATTATGCCGGCAGCGACACTTCACAAGCGGCGGATTATTTTGCGCGGCGCGGTTATTTGGTATTGGCACCTGATCTGCGCAGTTGGGGCGAGTCGGATTCTGGTCTTAGCCTCTTTCATATGGGCTTGGTCGTTGATGTATTAAATCTGATCAGTTCTTTGCTCTCCGTGCCGGAAGCCGATCCCGCGCGTGTGGGTTTGTGGGGTCACAGCATGGGGGGTGGCATTGCGACCAAAGTCTTGACAATTGATGAGCGTGTGAAAACGGCCGTTTTATATGCACCCAACAGCGCCGATGATGCCGATTTGATTGCTCGTTGGGGGCCAGGATGTCTGCCAGGACAATCGGAAGCTGCTGGAGATCATTGTAATCCCGCCGAAATCATTCCTCCCAATACTGAGCCAGAACTGGTAGAAGCTTATTTAGCTGCGGCAGCTAATCCAGATTTTTTGCGAGAGGTTGCACCGCTCTATCATGTGGCCAATATAACAGCGCCTATTCAAATTCATATTGGTACGGCCGATGGTGAATTTTTGGCAGAGACGCCCCCAGAGTGGTCAGAAAAACTAGCTACTGCCTTACAAGCCGCCAACCGCGATGTCGCTTTTTTCACTTATCCTGACCAAGGACATTTTTTCACCGGCACTAGCTGGACAACTTTACTTGACCGCGCTTTGGCCTTGTTCGATGAACAATTAAAACCTGTAGCGCGATAGTTCGACCAGGCTCACCATAAGTTTGGAAAATCACATATCGATTTACAGAAGATAAACATGGTTACGCTCAACTTCCGTTTCCGTTTGAATGTTGAGCGATTAGTGGGAATTCTCCACGCACACAACTGCCTTGCCCAGGCGTTGAGTCAAATTGTAGCTGCCCATCGACTGCCTCAATCCGAATTTGCATCGAGCGCAAGCCAAAATGACTGTTCATTTGCGCTTGTTGCTGTTCACTTGCGCTGCTGCCGCGTCCATTGTCACAAATTGAAAAAGAGCCGGCGCCTTCTGTGAGCGTCAGGGTAATGGTTACATGCGTTGCCTGGGCATGTTGTTGAATATTATCTAATGACTGCTGCCAGATGGCGTAAAGGGCTTGGCGCAAGGGCAATGCTTGCAGGCGAATGTCAAGGTCTGACGGCAAGGTTTGTTTCACGCTGAGGCCGCTATCCTGTCTGAAACGCTCCACACTATCCACTAAATAAGCGTGTAAGCCATATTGCAATGGCCGCACAACTAAGCCTTGCTGAATACGCCGCACGAGTTCTGTGCTGGCTGCCAACGCTTGCTGGCTGTCGTGTATGCTTTGTTGGGCCAATTCTGGCTGCTTCTCAATGAGATTGGCCATGTTGAGCAGGTTAAATTGTGTGCGTGAAAGGGTGGGCAGCAGATGGTCGTGTAAATCTTGGGCGGTTTTTTGCTGGGCATGCGTAAGCGCCCCCAGCAGTTGTTGATCATGTTCGCGCAAACGGGCTGATTGGCGGCTGTTTTGCAGAAACAAAGTGGCTTGCTGGCCGATTAAAGCCAAAATCTCCAGGTCACGGTCATCGAAAACGGCCGTATCCCAACGCGGCCCTACAGCAATGACGGCCACCATTTGAGACGCTGTTGTCAGAGGCACAACGGCCGTTAACTGCACAAGCAATAAATCCGGCCATATAGCAGTGGCTGCCGGGTTGTTCAGCGGCTTCGTGGTGCCATCTGGTGGCAGCGGCAAGGTTGTTGGCGGCGCTGTTGCCCAATGGCCAGCTTGCGCGGCTAAGGTTAATTGTTCTGCTTCTAACACCCAAACGGCCGTGCGCTCAACTTCTAACGCCTCTGTTAACGTATTGGCCAACGCTTGTGTCACCTCTGTTTCTTGATAAACGCCCAGATCGAG
>CAYGMR010000359.1:0-6015 GCA_964350725.1 uncultured Ardenticatenaceae bacterium
TCGATTATGAGGACAAGGCGCCTTACGCTTTCACGGGCAAGTTAAAGAATGTTGTTTTTGATCTGAAACCAGCACATATGGAAGCGGAAAAAGAGCTGCATGAACATCGAGCTATCCATGAGGTGG
Organism: uncultured Ardenticatenaceae bacterium; assembly: GCA_964350725.1. GTDB lineage: Bacteria > Chloroflexota > Anaerolineae > Promineifilales > Promineifilaceae > JAACFF01. Next base: position 127 of record CAYGMR010000359.1, read on the forward strand.
CGGCGGGCGTGGCGGGTTAACCTAACACGTGGTCGGTTAAGTCATCTAAACTATAGCTTTACGCGACCGTTGGGGGTTTAAAACCTCAGCGGTCGCATACCGTTAGAAACAGATTGTTAATTTCACAGGAGCAGACTAAATAACCGCCTGCTTACTGTTGTATTTGCTTGCTCCCCCCAAAAATTGATAACAAAATTATTAAAGGTATAATCTCAATTGTATTTAGGTAATTCGCAAAAGTGATTTGACTTAAAACAATCGTGATTTCGTAATTCCATCAAGGAAATCGCGATTTAATGAATCATCTATTTCAAAGGACTTTTCGCGGTTTACTTATAAGGATTCGATTCGAAATACAATGCCTGATTTTATTCCTGATAGCTATCTTTTACGTGCGAAGATGCATCATCCTACCCTGCCGGATGATCATATTTCACGTCCACGGTTGCTGGCACAATTGGGGGAAATTAAGCATCAACAGGTCGTTATGGTCACGGCTCCTGCTGGCTACGGCAAGACGACATTGGTGAGTGCCTGGATTGAGCAGCTTCATTGTCCCAGTGCCTGGCTATCGCTCGATAAAGGAGACAACGATCTATCCGTTTTTATCGATTATTTATTAGCAGCCATACGCTCGATTTTCCCCGATTTTGGCGAGCAATTTCTGACATTTTCTCAGACTTTTTCACTGCCGCCTTTGCCCACTATTATTAATTTTCTGCTTAATGAAATAGACCAGATTAAACAAGATTTTGTCCTGGTGCTAGATGATTTCCATGTGCTATCGAATCCGGATATTTACATAGTACTAGAGGGTCTGTTGCGCTATCCATCGTCTCATTTTCATTTGGCATTGACCAGTCGCTATGCCATGCCACCACAAATCTCGAAGTTAAGAGCGCGAGGCAGGATAGTCGAGGTGCGGGCGCAAGATTTACGCTTTTCCGTGGCAGAGGTGGCCGATTTTACTAAACAAACATTAACGGCCGTTCCCGATCCTGAAACGATTCGAATTTTGACTGAAAAAACAGAAGGCTGGCCAGTAGGATTACGTTTAGCCACGATTGCCTTGCGCCGTTGGGGCGTAAGTGATCATCAGCCAGCTATTTTGCGAGTGGATAACCAATATGTTGTCGATTACCTGGTTAATGAAGTCCTGGCACAATGTTCAACGGCCGTTAACAATTTTTTGCTGCAATCTTCGATCCTAGACCGGTTTTCTGCGCCACTGTGTGCAGCCTTACTGGGAACCGAGACACTTGACCCGCTGATTTTGCCACAACTAGAACGAGAGGGGTTGTTTATTGAATCACTCGATGTCCATAAAAAGTGGTATCGTTATCATCAATTATTCCGTGAGCTTCTATACCGTCGTCTGGAGCAACATTTTACACTCGCCGAAATCGCCACTTTACATCAGCGGGCCAGCGTTTGGCTGGCCGCCAATGGATTTGTTGAAGAAGCTATTAACCATGCTCTTTTAAGTGGTGACATGTCAGCGGCGGCCAATATCCTCTCAGCGCAAGGAATCGTCTTAGTCAACAATGAGCGTTGGCAGTTGATAGAAAGGTTGTTGAATAAGTTCCCATCAGCCATTATCAACGAAAACCCAAACTTACTCTTACTGCTGGCCTGGCTAAGGCTGTCTAGAATGAAGTTTGCACAAGTTGATGTTTTCAGGGAGCAGTTGGAAGCGTTTTCTGATGCTGTCTGCCTGACATCAGAAGAAAAGCGTTTTCTAAATTGCTCTCTGCATACGTTTTCTGCGATAAAGTTTAACTGGACAACCGAATATGAAAAAGCTATTTACCATGCACAGCAAGCACTGTCCAACACCCGACCTGAGTGGGGATTGCTGCATGCATACCTCTGGATACATATGGGGACAGCCGCACATCAACTAAAAGGTGGCGATGCCGGGTTGACGATCCTGGGGGAAGATAATTATCATGCAAGCGATATTCTCAATAAAGCACGTAAGAAAATCGCCATTGGCTTTGTTGATTGGATGTCTGGGGATCTTCTTAAACTAACCCACACAACACAAAATGGGATTGAGTTAGTGGATGGGTTAGGTTTATCATCCACTGATAGCATGTTGTATTATCTTGCGGGCTGCGCCTTTTATCAACGTAACGATTTTGAAATGGCTGAACGACATTTTAGTTCAGTGTTAAACCTGAAACATGGGTATCAAATCCAAGCCTATATTTTTAGCATTCTGGGACAGGCACTCATTTATCAGGCAAGAAATAGGGTTGAGGATGCTTGGGCGATGTCGGAAACGGCCGTTGAGTTTTGCCTGGAAATAGAGCATCTTCCAATGTTGTTCTTTGCCAGAGCCTTTCAAGCCGATTTATCTGTCCGGCAAGGTCGGTTAGACAAAGCCATTATGTGGGTTGATCAAACTGATTTAACCACTTTAACCAATTTAATGCCGTATCTCTATCAGCCTCAAATGACCCCACCTAAAATATGGTTAGCAGAAGGCACAGCAGACAGCCTGCAAAAAGCAGAAGCCGAGCTAATGCGTCTATTTGATATTGTGACCATCACACACAATATCCCTTGTCAAATTAAAGTGTTGGTTTTACAAGCAGTTCTTTATAAGCAACAAAAAAAGGCGCAACTTGCAGAAACCACGTTGGTTCAAGCGATTCGACTTGCCGAGCCAGGGGGCTTTATCCGTACATTTGTTGACTTGGGGCCAGAAATAATTGTGCCGCTCAAACATCTCTACAGGCAAGGCTTTGCACCCACGTTTTTGCAGAAAGTGTTAGAAGCATTTCCAGCCACTTCAAGATCAGTACCAAATTTCGGTCAATCTCAAACATTTATCGATCCGCTAACAGAACGGGAAATGGAAGTCTTAAGTTTGCTTGCGCAACGGTTAAGTAACAAGGAAATTGCCAATGCGCTCGTTATATCACCAGAAACAGTGAAGCGGCATACGAGCAATATTTACCTTAAACTTGGGGTGAAAAATCGCCGTCTAGCAGTCACCAAAGCGTATAACTTAGGACTAATTGTTAATATCTCTTGAGCTTGCTTGGGAGCAAGTTTTGCTACCAAACACAAAATCCAACAAGGTAATACAACTTTTATACATACTTTCGGTGCTGTTGCAACACGCTTAAGTAGCGTATTCTTACTATACAGGTATTAGCAATAGTTGAGTTATTGTGTTGTAAAATCTTGGCAAACGAGTGGGTGACAATGCTTAAATTGGTAGTATTAATCTTTGAAAATGAGATTGGTGCTCAAGGGATGCTTGGGTATTTACAGACGCTGCAAAGGCAGCAGCTGATTTCCGTCTCCGATGCTGCCTTCATCATTCGCCAAAAAGATGGCAAAGTCAAAGTCAAACAGGCAAACAAACTGGTTGGTTCAGGTGTCCTTGGTGGGGCATTTTGGGGTTTATTCATAGGGCGCTATTTTTGGCAGCTCTGGATGACCCAAACTACACAAGCTGTCACGGAAACGGCCGTTGACAATTATCTGGATTGTGGCATCGATGACGACTTCCTCAAAGAGGTGACATACGCGATCAAACCGGAGCATTCAGCTCTATTCATGTTAGTGCCCTATCTGACAGATGAAAAACTGTCAGATATAGCCCTACAAAGTGATATAGTTTTATACACCACCCTGAGCATAGAAAGCGATGCCAAACTACGTGAAGCATTTGGTATTTTGGAAGAGGAATGACGAACGGCCGTTTCGTCCTGATTGTGATTGACAGTTGAACAGTCCAACAAGGGTTGAGCTTGTCGAATCCCTCGCTGGTGGAAAATATTAAAGTTTTTGGTTCAACCGGATTTTATGGAGTAATCACCATAAAATCCGGTTGAACCAAGTTTTTTATAATGTATTCTATGCAAGGAGAAAAACACCCATGAAAAAGAAAGTTTATTTTAACGCACGCCCACAACAGATATTCCTCTGGTTCGTCTTACTTATGCTGATCGGGTTGATGACAGCCTGTTCCTCTGGTGGTGACGAGTCCGACAGTGCTGATGAGACCGGGCCTGACTCTATTCAAAATATTGTCTGGCAGTGGACTGGTGTCACCGAACAATCGACAGGGACCGAGACAACTGTACCCGAGCCAAGACTTTATACGATTATTTTTTATACGGATGGGGTTGTGACGGGTGAAGCTGATTGCAACTCCTTCAGTGGCACCTATTCGCAGGAGAACGGCTTTAGTATCAACCTCGGCCCATCAACATTGGCTGCCTGCGGAGAAGACTCACTCGACCAAGTCTATCTGGGTCTGTTGAGCAACGTCGCGGCTGGAGGGCCGGATGGCAGCGGCGGTCTGGCGCTGGAAACAGCCGGTGGCGCTGAACGCATGCTCTTCCGAAATGGCGGAGCGGTACCAGGATCATAAAAAGTTATTTTTCATTATTATGCGCTTTGTGACTGCTCGTCCAAAGCTACAAAATTTAAGGAGATAAAAAATGAGTGAACAACAAACAGCAGCGGTAGGATTTTTGGTAATGGCTTTCACGGAGGAAACGGCCGCAGACGACGCTTTAAAAGCGATGAAAGATGCAAAAAAACACAATCAGTTTTATTTTGAAGATGCGGCCGTCATTCGACAAGACGCGAAAGGCAAAGTACACCATCACGAAACTGGCGACATGTCCACCGGTAAAGGCGCCAGTGCAGGCGCCTTAATTGGCGGTGTTTTGGGTATTTTAGGTGGCCCAGCCGGTGTTGCTCTAGGTGCCGGTGCTGGTGCTGCAATTGGTGCCGCGGCTGCACACGGAGATGCCGGCTTCAAAGATGAGAGCCTGAAGACGATTGGGGTGGCTTTGCAGCCCGGCACATCGGCCGTTGCCGCCATCACCAGCCATGATTTCTTGAGAGCGGTTCAAAAAGAGGTAGGTATCGCAGATGTACGTGCAGCTGTCAGCAATTTAGCCGCAGAAATTGCCAGCCGGTTGGCAGAAGGCAAAAGCATGGCTTTGGGTCTCATCCTGGCCGAAGATGGTCTAGCGATCAAAGAAGTGGCTGTCGATGAAGAATCTGTTGAAGTTATCGGTGCGGTGATCACAGATGATGCCTTTGTCGCCGGCGCCGCAGTAGTTACGGCCGAAGGTGTTGCATACGAAATTGGTGCAGTAACGGCCGAAGGCGCAGCCATGGAAGTTGGTGTCATCACAGAAGATGAAGCGCTCATTGTAGATGATGTTATCACAGATGACGGTGAACTTGTTGCCGTCACAGCATTTGCAGACGAAGAAGAATAAAGTGATTAAACATAGGGTGTAGAAGATCCATTTCTATACCCTATACTTAACACCAATAAATAAGGAACCATATAAGATGTCTAAAAAACAGTTAGTGATGGCGTTCTTTGCAAACGAAGATGCGGCAGACGAAGCAGTTAAAGCGCTTAAAAAGTGGGGCAAGCGCAACAAAAAAGTTGAGCTCAACGCTATCGGCGTGTTGGTTAAAGACGATAAAGGCAAGGTCAAGACCCATAAACTTGGCAAACGCAAGACCGCTCTCGGAGCAATTCTCTTTGCGATAGCTGGTATCCTGTCCGGCGGCATAACAGTCGTGGGCGGCGCGATTTTCGGCGGTGTTTTGGGCAGCTTTTTCCACAAAGGATTGGGCATATCTAAGGATGATCTAGCCAAAATCGATGGCAATCTTGACGATGGCAAAGCGGCCGTGGCTGTCTTGGTCAAGTCTAAACAAGCAAACAAAGTGACTGACGAATTGGCTGCTCTGGGTGGCGAAGCGGAAACACACGCCGTGACATCAGAGGCGCTTGATCATGCTGAAGCTGCCGCTAAGGCCGCACCTAAAGAAGAAGCCGAAGCTGCATCCGAAGAAGAAGAAGAAGAAGCTGAAACCGCACCCGAAGATGGAGAT